>JALEGO010000657.1 GCA_022763165.1 Flavobacteriales bacterium | reverse complement strand
CGAAATAGGAAGATTTGAAAACCCAGGAACTGGATCCCAAAGACCAGCTGCATTTGTGGATTTAAATAAACCTCCCGTTACTCCACCGGCATATACTATTTGTCCTGTCGCGTCCGTATTGTCAAACAAAATTGCTCTTGTTCTTCCTCCAACATTATCAGGACCCATATCTGACCAATCCAAAGATGAAGCTCGAGAAGATCCTCTTTGTCTCACTTGTTCTCGAGCAGTATACATTGCATTAATATCTATTTCACCAGTTTGAGGGTTTTGCAATAATTTTTGCCAAAGCTCTCTTGCACCATGAATGCTATTTTCAGTCTCAGAGATTTCTGATCTTGGAACATAGACAGATTCAGTGGCTAATTCTTTTTTACTAAAAAAATAAACCGAAAATGATAAGAGTACAACGCTTAGTAAACCGAGGGAGATAGATTTCAATTTCATACTACAAAAATTCTTAGTTAAATGTTATTTCGAATCAATTATTATAATAAACAATTAAATTTCAAAACAGTTCCGCAAGATACAATTTTTATATCATCTGAAACGTAATATTGCTAACATAATATTGTTATTGTTAACATTCCAACTAAAATTATTGAATGGTATCTTTTTAGATATGAACGGTGGAATTTTAAAGCAAATGCTTTTCAGCGTGATAAGATGATCGAACCAAGGGGCCACTTTCAACATATTTAAATCCCATTTCAAGTCCGATATCTTTGTACTCCTTGAACTTTTCAGGCTTAATGAAGTCTGCAACCTTTAAATGCTTGGTTGTTGGTTGTAGATATTGACCCAATGTAAGTATGTCTACACCGACTGATCGAAGATCTTCCATTGTTTCAATGACTTCATTTTCAAACTCACCTAACCCGAGCATTACTCCTGATTTGGTTCGCATTCCGCCATCTTTTAATCTCTTCAGAACTTCTAAGCTTCGATTGTATTTGGCCTGAATCCTTACTTCTTTGGTTAATCTTCTGACAGTTTCTAAATTATGGGAAACAATTTCTGGTGCAACTTCAATAATTCTTTGTAAGTTTTCCCATTCCCCTTTAAAATCAGGGATGAGTGTCTCCATTGTAGTGTTGGGGTTTAGTCTTCTGACCTCTAGTACTGTTTTTGCCCAAATTGATGATCCTCCATCAGGTAAATCATCACGGTCCACAGAAGTTATTACGCAGTGTTTGACTCCCATTAATTTGACCGATTTAGCCACTTTCAATGGCTCAAATTGGTCAACACTTCCTGGTCTTCCAGTTGCCACAGCACAAAATCCACAAGATCTTGTACAGATATTGCCGAGAATCATAAAGGTTGCAGTACCGGCTCCCCAACATTCTCCCATATTAGGGCAGTTTCCGCTTTCGCAAATTGTATGAAGCTTATGTTCACTGACAATGTTTCTAACCTTTTTATAATTATCTCCTGTAGGTAATTTCACCCTTAACCAATCTGGTTTTTTTCTCCTAACGGTCAATTCTTTCTCCATGTCAAATCATTTTTTTGCCAAACTGGAAGGAAACATAAAGGTTTAGAAAAAATTGATGATTATCCGTAAAAGCCATGATAGGAACTTTTTTATAAAAGACGTCCAACATGGCCCCGGCCTCTATCGCTCTAATAATATTGTCATCATTTGCATACTCAAAGTTTAAGGCCCACTTTGCAGACCCTCCAGGAATTAAAGCTAACTCTTCGATTCCTTTCAAAATAGGTCCTCTACCATTAATTTGACCTTGAGTGTGAATTTCTTCATTGTACTTTTCAAATCTTATGTCCTCGTTTCCTGGGGTATTGGGATAGGCAATTTCCAGATAAACGGGCTTTAGAATTCCAAGAACGCCACCAAAACTGTAAATATTGCTGATTTGAACACCTTTCCTCGCTTCTTTCCCAAACAGGATTTTTTGACGTCCATAACTTACTTTTATAGAACCTAAAGCATTCTTTTTTCCAAAAACGTATTTTTTCGCATCTTCATTGAACGGAGTGAGCTTATACTCTTTCGGGTGCTTTAATATGTCGAATTCGAAATTCCAGAAGGTCTTGTTTAATAAGTTTAAGTTTTTCACTACTCGTACATTGAGTCCCCAGCCATTTGTGTGCAGATGGCCTCCACCTTGAATCTCTTTTCTGTAAAGTAGTTTCGTATCGTCAAACCTTCCTTTTGAAATATTCTGCGGTCTGCTATTATTCAAAGAGTCAGATTGATACAAAAGAGAATCTGTTTGGCCTTGAAGACCAATTGCCAAAAGCGAAAGAAAAAGGAAAAAAACTATTCTCATTTCATCGATGGAATTTACAGAACTCCTATATTCACAAAATTATGAAAAATATAGGCAGTTAAAGAATTAAATATTTATGACTCATATTAATGTTAATTATCAAAATGGTTTTAGGACCTTATGTATACATAACAAATCAGGTAAGGAATTGATCACAGATGCTCCTGTCGATAATAATGGTAAGGGTGAATCTTTTTCTCCAACTGATTTATTAGCAGCTGGTTTGCTGTCTTGTATGATGACCATTTTAGGTATTAGATTTAAACAGCATTTTGAGACTGAAGCCGTTCAAATGAGCGGTGAGGTTAGGAAGATTATGACCAATCAGCCCAGAAAAATAGCATCATTAGAGGTGGAATTGCAAATATCCACTGATGAGCCACTTAGTAGTTCTGATCAAGAACAAATAAGGCTTTGGGCAGAAACGTGTCCAGTAGCATTAAGTCTTTCAGAAGAAATTACAGTTGAACTTTCTATGACGTTTGATTCTTGATAAAATCTTGAATTTCAAGCGGGTTGATTCCGTTGTGTGATCTATGATAAACGCATTCTCCATTTTTTACAATCAAAACTTGTGGAGATTCATGCATTACATTGAGTTTTTCTGATATCGCATTTGATACATCTCTGTGTTTCAATAAATCAAGGATGTAAAAAGAAATACCATCAAAATCTTGGATAGATCTTTGAATTCTATTTAAAGCCATAGAGCTTATGGAACACCTTGTGCTGTGCTTAAATAAACCAAAAAACGTTTTAGGATTTTGAGTGCTTTCAGCTAGGACACCTTCGAAATCGGAGAGATTCTGTATTAAATTCCAATCCAAAAATTAGTCTTTAAACCGATTTTTCAGATGGTACCTCTTTAATATTCTTCCCATATGCGGGGCATCTTTCATGAGTTTTGCATGAGGAAAGAGCCGTACTCACTATAAAGGCCGAAACGAACGCAACGAATATGAATTTACTTTTAATCATGATGTCAAAATTAAGGAATGATTTTTATAAGTATACGGTTTTTTTCCAGGAAGGTTATAATTAATTATTAACAAATCAAATTTATTTCGTTCAAAATTAAAGTTTTTCTTGACTATATCTAGTATAACGATAATTGTAGCTTTGTATTATTTTGAAAGATCATGGCGGAAATTCAACCTAAAATTGAGGAATCTTGGCAGCAGGAGATGGCTGCAGAGTTTAAACAAGAATATTTTCAAAACTTAAAGAGATTTCTTTTGGATGAAAGAAAAAATCATATAATATATCCTCAAGGATCCAATATTTTTGCGGCTTTTGATAGAACACCTTTTCAAAAAGTTAAGGTTGTAATACTTGGTCAAGATCCGTATCATGGCCCTAATCAGGCTCACGGATTAAGTTTTTCGGTTAAAGATGGGATTAGAATTCCACCTTCTTTAAAAAATATTTATAAGGAGTTAAAAAGTGACGTGGGCTTTGAAATACCTGAGTCTGGGAATTTAGGTGATTGGGCTGACCAGGGTGTATTACTTTTAAATGCGGTCTTAACCGTAAGAGCTGGTCAGGCTGGTTCTCATCAGAAAAAGGGGTGGGAAAACTTCACGGATGCGGTAATTAAAAAGTTAGGACATGATCCTAAGCCCAAGGTTTTTATATTGTGGGGAAGTTTTGCTCGAAGTAAAAAGCAATATATAGATGCAGAGAAACACCTTATATTGGAAGCCCCCCATCCGTCTCCGTTCTCCGCTCATACTGGTTTTATGGGGTGTAAGCACTTTTCGAAGGCAAATGCATTTTTGAAGGAAAATGGGATGGATGGAATAGATTGGCAGCTTTAGCGTTATTTAATAGGCGTGATTAGAATTCTGCTAATATCTTTTTTATCATTTCCATTAATTGCCTTATCTCAAGATTATGGAGTAAAGGTCCATGGTGTTGAAAACCTTGGGAAATTCCCCAAAAACGGGTTTTCTTCGAATGACACTTTGTTTGTCATAAATAAGGTATTAAATCTAGGTTTGGCAGAGGGTTATTTGGAGTGCAAACTGGATAGCATAGGAAATGAGGGGTATTTCTTTTCATTGGGACCTCAATATTCTTGGGAGAATATAAAATTCACTGGTGATAGTGTTTCAAAAGCAAGGCATAATCGTTCTTTTCAAAATGCTCCGGTAAATATTGAGTACGTTAAAAACCGAAATTTGGAAATCATTAATCAAATGGAGAATTCTGGATATCCATTTGCTAGAATAGTGGTGGATAGCATAGGCATTAAAGACTCTACTTTATCCTATTTTTTTGATTTAGAATCTGGTCCGTTAATTACGATCGATTCTTTGATAATTCTTGGAAATGCAGGGATCAACCAAAAATTCATTGAAAATTACATTGATGTGAAAAGTGGTGATTTATATGCGGAGCAAAAAATGCAATCCATTAAGGATAGAATTGATGAATTGCCATTTGCAAGTCTAACACAAAATCCTGCCATTACTTTTGATGGTACCATTTGTAAGTTAGAACTTGGACTTAAGAAAAAGAAGGCGAGCAAGTTTAATGGAATTCTTGGGGTTTTGTCCAATGCTGAAGATGGTAAAGTTCTTTTGCAAGGCGATATGAATGTGAACCTTCATGGTGCTTTGGGGCAAGGCGAGCAATTCAATTTAGCTTGGAATGCATTGCAGGAAAGTCAGCAAAAACTAGAAATATCCCTTTATTATCCATATTTGTTTAACTCCAACTTGAACATTAAAGGAGACTTTGAATTATTTCGAAGGGATACGCTTTTTAACAATGTCTTTGCCAAAGCATCTCTAGGCTATTTGCTAAGAAGAGGTAATTATTTCAATTTTTTCTTAAGTAGAAAGCAATCCAACATTTTGTATGACCAGCTTGAAGGCTTGAATTTGAATCAACTAGATTTTGAAACAAATACTTATGGGGTGGACTTCAACTTTGCGAAACTTGATTATCGTTTGAACCCAAGAAAGGGTACATATATACTGGGGAACTTAGGTTTGGGTCGAAGAAGAATTAAAAAGACAGCTGATTTAGATGAGATATATGATTCAATAGGAGATATTAGCACTCAGATTAATTTGAAAGTTGATGTGGGAGCATACCTGCCTCTGGCTAAGAATATTACCCTTAACGTACATTCTGAAACAGGATGGATTCAATCTGATTTCAATCTTGAAAACGAAATGTTTAGACTGGGTGGACTAAGAACCATAAGAGGTTTTGATGAAGAATCCATATTTGCAAATGCTTATGCGATTGGAAGAGTCGAACCCAGATACCTCTTTGAAAAAAACTCGGTTTTCTTTTTATTCTTTGAATATGGACGATACATCAATGATGGTTTAGTTTCAAATATTGATGGAGACTTATACAGTTTTGGTTTCGGGACGAATTTTGAAACAAAGGCTGGTATTTTAACCCTATCCTATGGTCTTGGTCGAAATATATGGGTTGAGGACGGAATTCGAAAAGATTCTCAGTTACAACTGCGTTCTGCAAAGGTTCATTTGGGTATTATTAATTACTTTTAGTGCATAAACTCATGAACGTTACTTTAATCATATCATTATGCCTTTTTATTGTGCTTGCACTTGTTTTCATATTTTATATCGTTTTAACGAATAATGCCAAGAAGAGAACAAACGAGTTGCAACTGGAGCACCAGCGTGAACTGACTGAGTTAAAGAAGGAAGTTGCAGTAAAAAATGAAAAGGTCCAAGCCCTGGAAAATATCGTTAGCCAGTCCAAAGATGATCTTACTGATGCGCAATATACCATAGATAAATTAAAGGGAGAGCTAATAAAAGTAGAGACAAATCATAAAGTACTTTTAGAGAAGTCGGAAAGCCAAAAACAGGAGTTGGACAATTTGAACAAAAAATTTCAAGAAGAATTTGAGACAATATCAAACAAACTTCTAAAAGATAATTCCGAATACTTCTTTGAGGCCAATAAGAAGAGAATGGATGACATTTTACATCCTTTCAAAGAAAAAATTAATTCATTTGAGAAAATAGTCAAGGAGGTTTATATTGACGAAACCAAGGAAAGATCTGAGCTCAAAAGACAAATCAAAGATTTGATGGAGCTCAACAAGTCAATTGGTGAAGAGGCAAACAACTTGACAAACGCCTTAAAAGGTGATACAAAAGTTCAAGGCAACTGGGGAGAGCTGATTTTGGAGCGTGTTTTGGAAAATTCAGGACTTGTAAAAGGAACGGAGTATGAGACACAATTTTCTGCTACTAACTCTGAGGGCAAAAGAATTCAGCCGGATTTAATCGTAAAATTGCCTGACAGAAAATACGTTATTATTGATTCTAAAGTATCGCTACAGGCATATGAGGCTTACAGCAACTCCACCGATACCAAGGAACAAGAGGAGTTGATTAAAAAACACGTGCAATCAGTTAAGAATCACATAAAGGTGCTCAGCGAAAAAAATTACGCCTCTGCCAAAGGACTAGATTTACCAGATTTCATTTTGCTCTTTATGCCCCTAGAGTCATCTTTTAGTTTGGCATTGAAGCATGACCCTGATCTATATGCATTTGCTTGGAAACATAAAATTGTAATGGTGAGCCCCACTACGCTTTTGGCAACTTTAAGAACCATAGCCGCAATATGGAAGCAGGAAAAACAGAACAAGAATGCACTTTTAATAGCAGAAAAGGCGGGTAGACTATATGATAAATTTGTCGGATTCTTAGTAGATTTGAGAAAAATTCAGGCAGGTTTAGCAACAACTCAAAAGGTTATGGATGCAGCTATGAATAAAATGAGTGAAGGTTCTGGTAATCTTATAAAAAGAGCCGAAGAAATAAGGAAACTGGGTGCCAAAACTTCTAAAGAGTTGGATGATGATTTGTTTACAAATAACAATGTATTGAATCGATCATGAGCAGATTGGCATTCATAATACTGGCTTTCACCTTGTTTTCATGTTT
>JALEGO010000068.1 GCA_022763165.1 Flavobacteriales bacterium | reverse complement strand
ACCAGCATATTTACCATACAATACTGAATCCCCAACCTTTACAGTTAAAGGTTCATCTTTCTTACCATTTCCTACCGCGATAATAGTTCCCTTTTGTGGTTTTTCTTTTGCCGTGTCTGGAATAATAATTCCACCAGCTGTTTTTTCCTCAGCAGGAGCCGCCTCAACAACTACTCTATCTGCTAATGGAGTTATACTTACTTTGCTCATAATTATAAAATATTAAATTAAATTTAACCAAATACCCTTTTGCATTATTTGTGCCAAAGACAATAAATGGTATATAGTCGGACAAAACTACAGTATTTACTTTGGAATTGACAAGAAATGTCAGTTTTATAGTGACATCCTGTCAGAAGTGGATCTAACTATTGAGGGCCGTTTCCAGGAGCTGGAGCTGGTGATGGCGCAGGACCTAAATTCGCTGGAGACTCAGGTTGTTCGTAAATGATGTCTTCAACAGTACTGGTTTGATCATCAGGAGAGTTAGGATCATTTCGAACTGCGCTCGAAACCAAACTCAAAGCCAATAATGATATCGCTAATATCCATGTTGCCTTTTCCAAGAAATCAGTAGTTCTTCTAGCACCCATAATTTGGTTTGATGAAGAAAAACTTGCTGATAAACCTCCACCTTTAGAATTTTGGATCAAAATAACACCTGCTAAAACCAAGCAAACTAAGATGATTAATACTGTTAAAAATGCAGTCATTACGATTTATTTTTTTTCAAATTTTCAATTTGGCTTGCAAAGTAAGCCTTTTTTTCTGGATTTTTCAACAAAAGAACCTCATAAGCATGAATTGCTTTAGATATATATCCTTGCTTGATATACAATTTAGCAAGAGTTTCAGTGATGAAGCCTTCATTTTCCATGTTACTGTTTTTTGACATTTTCTCAGCAGAGTAGAAGTCTTTTCTTTGCTTTGTAGGGGAGGATTTCTCCTGACTATTTTGAATGAACTTCTCTATCGCATCACTTTGTGATGTTTCTTGTGAAGTTTCATTTAGCATATTTAACCATTCATTAAATGTCCTTCTTGAATGTTCCTTGTCCTGATCTTTTTGTTCGACCTTGGAATTTGAGTTTGTGTTTTGAAACTCCTGTGCAAATTGAAGCGCAAGCGCGTTACTAACATATTGTTTTTCAAGTTTTGCCAAATCATTTTGTGGTGATGGATCAGTTATTGAATCTGTCGAATGACTTTCTTCTTGAATATTTGGGATATGAGTTTTCGATTCGCTTAAATCTTGAAATAAATGATTATAGCCATTCACTTTACTTCCGATTGTAAGAAAAAAAACATTCTTACGATCTTGAATACATAAAGCCGAACTTCTCAGCTTGTTTTGGAACTGACCGTCCTCTGATAAATATGAACCCAATATATTAAGTACATGAAAAGAATTACAATACGGGTAATTCGTTTTCATTTCTTCAATTCTTTGCAAATCGTCTTCGGAAATGCTGCTCGGATTTTCTAAAAGCTCTGACAGAAAATTCATATTGACTTTACCAATTACTGACTGACTGATTAAAAATGTCCTGGACGAGCTGGTCATTGATTTCCTCAATCAAAGTGCTTTCAACGCTTGATAAACTAGTGCTGGCATCGAAATCCGCAAACCGAGTGAAAGTTCTTTGAAAATTTTGCTTTGGATCACAAATAGTTTCATAAGTGGCGTCCACCTTTATCGTTAAACGGTTTTGGGCTGCAACTTCACTGGATTGGACAGCTATAGGATCTGCTCTGTAGAATGTTATCTTACCCTCAAGTTTTAGGTCACCTCCATTATCTATTAAGTTGAGATTGGTCTGGGAAATAAAGGCATCCCGCAATTTTTCAGTAAAATCTTGGCCTATAGTCGGAGGGGCAAGAGGCGCATAATTTTCAAAATATTGAATGGAAATTGTAGTTGCTTCTGGACAAATGGATGCACCAGTGAATGAATACTTTATTTTGCAGCTTTCCAGGAAAATAAAGCTTGAAGTTATGGCTAAAATGATTGCAATTCTCAACCGTAAATTCATAGGTCGTACTCCTTAATTTTTCTATACAAGGTGCGTTCAGAAATGCCCAATTCTCTTGCTGCATTCTTTCTTCTACCCTTATGTTTTTCAAGTGCTTTTTTTATCAACTCAATCTCTTTGTCTTCCAAAGAAAGAGATTCTTCAACCACTTCAGCATTCATATCGGTAAAAGGATCAACTTGGATTCTATTGAACGAATTGGTATCAATATTATTGTCTGCAGGGCTTATAGGGCTAATGTCATCTGTCGATATCACATCGTGAAGAACACGCTGGGCTAGATCTTCATTTTCTTTAGAAAATTCCAGATTTCCATTGTTTT
Source organism: Flavobacteriales bacterium (assembly GCA_022763165.1). Taxonomy (GTDB): domain Bacteria; phylum Bacteroidota; class Bacteroidia; order Flavobacteriales_G; family JALEGO01; genus JALEGO01. The sequence continues at coordinate 5,309 of JALEGO010000068.1, read as the reverse complement.
GAAGAATTTCAAAAATGACTTTTTTCATGTCATTCATGTCCTTTTTAAGTTCAAACAACAGCTTATAAAGTATTTCTCTTTCCGATAAAGATTCTTTAGTAGAACTGGCCAGCATAGGAAGCTTTGTACTAGAACCTTCTGGAAGGTATTTTCTTAAAACGTCAGCGTTGATTTCTCTATTTGCCTCAATCACAGAAATCTGTTCAGTAATATTCTTGAGTTGTCTAATGTTTCCTGGCCAATGATGACTTATTAGTAGTTTTATGGCTTCATTGTCCAACTTAATTGATGGCATCCTATATTTTTCCGCAAAATCTGAGGCGAACTTCCTGAATAGCAAGTGAATGTCTAATTTTCTTTCTCGTAAGGCTGGTATTCTAACAGGAACTGTATTGAGTCGGTAGTATAAATCTTCTCTAAAGTTTCCTTTTTCAATGGCTTTAGGGATATCAACATTTGTAGCAGCCACAATCCGCACATCAGTCTTTAATACTTTCGAAGAACCAACTTTAATGTATTCTCCAGTTTCCAAAACTCTGAGGAGTCGAACTTGCGTTTGAATGGGTAACTCTGCTACTTCGTCCAAAAAAATGGTACCCCCATTTGCTTCTTCAAAATAGCCCTTTCGTGCGCCCTGTGCCCCGGTAAATGAACCTTTCTCATGACCAAACAATTCCGAATCAATTGTGCCTTCAGGAATGGCCCCGCAATTGACAGCAATATAATTATTGTGTTTTCTGGCACTTAGTTGATGAATGATTTGGGGCATGATTTCTTTACCAACGCCACTTTCTCCTGTAATGAGCACTGACAAATCTGTAGGTGCAACACGAATGCAGGTTTCAATAGCTCTGTCCAGAGCATCAGATTGTCCTATGATCCCAAATCTTTGTTTTACCTGAAGTGTATTCATCTAAGTGAATTTAACTAACAACCTTTCCGAAAAGGGTTGCGGCCGTACAATCCGTTATTTTAACTTTTACATAAGTGCCCTTCTTCGTGTTTTCCTTGTCGAAAACAACAACAGTGTTTTGTGAGGTTCTACCAAAATACTGTTCTTTCGATTTCTTGGAAACACCCTCGATAAGAATTTCATAAGTATTCCCAACAAATTTCTGATGACTTTTTAAGGAGTGCTCTCTTTGTAATTCGATTACCTCTTTGAGTCTCTCTTTTTTTAATTGCTCAGGAACATCATCTTCGTATTTTCTTTCTGCCAAGGTCTTAGGTCGCTCCGAATAAGCAAACATGTATGCAAAGTCAAATTCAACTTGCTCCATAAGGCTCACGGTTTCATTGTGCTGATCATCAGTTTCGCCACAGAAGCCAGTGATAATATCCGTTGAAATTGCGCATCCAGGTATGATGGATTTTATTGCTTCTATACGATCCAAATACCACTCTCTAGAATATCCACGATTCATTTTTTTAAGAATCTCACTGCTTCCAGATTGTACCGGTAAATGAATATAGTCGCAAATGTTTTTATACTTTGCTATCATTCTTAACACGTCATCCGTCATGTCTTTAGGATGTGAAGTGGAAAACCTGACCCTCAAGTCTGGATTTACCAGAGCAACTTTTTCAAGGAGTTCTGCGAAATTTACGGTTTCACAATTTGAATCTAGAATCTCTCCTTTGCTGTTTACATTCCATCTATATGAGTCCACGTTTTGCCCAAGAAGTGTTACTTCTCTGTAGCCCATTTGGAATAATTCTTCTGCTTCTTTCACTATACTTTTTGGATCCCTACTTCTTTCTCTACCCCTTGTAAAAGGAACAACACAAAACGAACACATATTGTCGCAACCCCTCATAATAGAGATGAAAGCAGTAATGCCGTTTTTATCTAGTCGCACAGGGCTCACATCAGCATATGTTTCCTCCCTTGAAAGTAATACGTTTACCGCTTTCTGACCCCCTTCAACTTCCTCTATAAGAGAGGGTAAAGATCTATAGGCATCCGGACCTACAACCAGATCGACCAGCTTTTCCTCTTCTAATAAGTTCTTTTTTAAACGTTCAGCCATGCAACCAAGAACGCCAATCACCGGTTTTTTACTTTTCTCCTTAACAGTTTTCAAATGAACAAGTCTATTGCGAATTCTTTGTTCTGCATTGTCCCTTATAGCACAAGTGTTCAAAAGAATTAAGTCGGCCTCCTCAGAATCTTTCGTAGTTGCGTAGCCTTCATCAGCCAAAATGGAAGCAACTATTTCACTATCTGAAAAATTCATTTGACAGCCATAACTCTCCAGATAGAGTTTTCTCGTTCCTGCGTTCTGCTCTATCATAGTGGCTGTCCCCTGAACGGATTCATCGATCTCCTTAATATTGTTTTCTGTCAAAATACTTTATTATTTACTGGTGCAAAGATACGATAATTGAAGGCGGTGACAAAATGACATATTTTTGAAACCTTTCTATTTTTTTCGAGTTTAACCCAAGAATAAAATAATTTAGTTCAACTTTGAATTCATTTTCACATGGGGATGTGAATGTTTGTTGAACCTAAGTGCGCAGAATTATGAATTTGGTAATTGTAGAGTCACCTGCTAAGGCTAAGACTATTGAAGGATTCTTAGGCGAGGGATTCGTAGTTAAATCTAGTTACGGTCATATTAGAGATCTTGAAAAAAGTGATCTGTCTATTGATAAAACCAACGGGTTTGCTCCTACCTATACGAATCTAGCTGATAAAAAGGACTTAATAAAAGAACTCACCGAGTTATCTAAGAAGGCTGATATTATATGGCTAGCAACGGATGAGGACCGTGAAGGAGAAGCTATATCTTGGCATCTATTTGAAGCTTTGAATCTGACAGAGGAAAAGACCAAGCGAATTGTTTTTAATGAGATTACCAAGACGGCTATCCAAAAAGCAATAGATAATCCAAGAAAAATTAATAAGAATCTTGTAGATGCTCAACAAGCAAGACGAATACTGGATCGTCTCGTGGGATTTGAGCTGTCTCCAGTTCTTTGGAAAAAGGTTAAGCCTGCACTTTCTGCTGGTAGAGTTCAAAGTGTAGCCGTTAGGCTTATTGCTGAAAGAGAGTCTGAAATAGAATCTTTTAAACCGGAATCTTTTTATAGAGTTAGAGCGAAGTTAAAAACAGATCAAGGAAAAATAATTGATGCTGAGCTTTCTTCAAGATTACACGATGCTAAAGTCGCGGAAGAACTGTTGGAAGCGTGCAAGAATAGTGATTTCACTATTAGAGATCTGGTTACTAAACCCTTAAAAAGAAACCCTTCAGCTCCATTTACGACTTCGACATTACAACAAGAAGCAAGCCGTAGACTTGGCTATTCGGTTGGGCAAACAATGCGAATAGCACAAAGATTATACGAAGCTGGAAAAATTACTTACATGAGGACAGATTCAGTGAATCTTTCCGAGGAGGCAATTAGCAAGGCGGCAGAGGTGATCTCCAACAAGTATGGAGAGCAATATTCCAATCCTAAAAATTATACTACAAAATCTAAGGGGGCTCAAGAGGCTCATGAGGCCATAAGGCCTACTTACCTAGATCAGGACTCAGTTACCGGTGAGGGTCAAGAAGAAAAATTATATCAATTGATTTGGAAAAGAACTATGGCATCACAAATGTCACCAGCTCAATTGGAAAAAACTACTGCATACATTAATATAAGCGGGTGGACTGATCATGAATTTCAAGCTAGTGGCGAAATCATGAAATTCGATGGTTTTATGAAGTTGTATGTTTCACAAGATCAAGATGAAGAAGATCAAGATGAGAAAGATGATAAAATTTTACCACCACTAGAGAAGAATCAGGCATTAACTTATAATCAGATTGAGGCCGTTGAAAGATTCACAAAACATCCACCAAGGTACTCTGAAGCGAGTTTGGTAAAGAAGCTTGAAGAAAATGGTATAGGAAGACCATCAACCTACGCTCCAACGATTTCTACAATTCAAAAGAGGGGATATGTTGTAAAAGAAAGCAAAGATGGTCATCCCAGAAATTATCAAAAATTCCTCCTCAAATCAGATGAAATCGCACAAACTGTTGAAACAGAGAATACGGGTGTTGAAAAGAATAAGCTTTTTCCAACTGATATCGGAGTTGTAGTAAATGAGTATTTGGTCAAAAATTTCAGTAAAATTCTTGATTACAGTTTTACAGCAAATGTCGAAAAGGAGTTTGATATGATTGCTGAAGGCCAAAAGATCTGGAATGAAATGATTGGCGGGTTTTATGATCCATTTCATAAAACTGTTGAGGACGCTTTAGAGCATTCAGAAAAGGCAAAAGGAGAACGTCTTCTTGGAGTAGATCCTGAAACTGGCAAGAATGTCTATGTGAAAATAGGTAGATATGGACCAATGGTTCAAATTGGTGAAACTGAGGATGAAGAAAAACCGAAGTTTGCGAGCCTCAAGGGAGACTTGTCCTTGCGAGATGTCACTTTGGAACAGGCATTGAAAATGTTTGAACTGCCAAGAACTATCGGTGACTATAACGACAAAGAGGTGGTGATAGGAATTGGAAGATATGGCCCATACGTGAGGTGGGATGGTAAATTTGTTTCTCTGGGAGATCTAGATCCATATTCTGTTGAGTTGCCCAAGGCAATAGAATTGATAAAAGAAAAGGAAAAAGCGGAAAAGGAGAGAATCATTAAAGAAATTGAGGGTTCTGACTTTGTTATTTTAAAAGGAAGATGGGGTCCTTATTTATCTGACGGCAAAAAGAATTACAGAATTCCGAAAGGTACCGAAGCGGAGAGCTTGACCCTTGAAATGTGCCAGGAGATTACAGAAAATTCAGGTAAAAAGACAAAAAAAGCTAAGAAGGCCTAAGTAAATGCAAGAAGAACTTGAAATATATTTTGAGGAAATTCAACTGGATTTCAAGTCGAAAGCTGGGACATTTGGTGAAAAATGGACCATTCATAATGCTAAAGGTGGATTTCCTGATCTTTCCCGTGCAGAAATAGCTATTATCGGAGTACAAGAAGATAGGGGGGCGACAATGAATACTGGCACTGCTGGGGCTCCAGATGTCATTCGCGAACAACTGTACAAACTTTTTCCTTCTGGATATATGCAATCACACAAAGTTGTGGATCTCGGTAATATCCGAGCTGGAAGCACTATCGATGATACATATTATGCCGTCAGTGATGTTATCTCAAAGTTGATTAAGAATAACATTTTCGTAATAACCCTTGGAGGAAGTCATGATTTGACCTATGCAAACTATTTGGCCTATGAAAAACTGGAGCAAACTGTCAATCTAGTTACAATCGATAGAAAATTTGATCTTGGAGATCCTGTT
>JALEGO010000656.1 GCA_022763165.1 Flavobacteriales bacterium | reverse complement strand
TTGCTTTGAATTTTGGATAATAAACATCAACCCAGCATTTATTACTTTTCTTTTTTAATACACGAGCCATGTCGTTTATACTTAGGGTGTAAGAGCAATTACTGTAGTCTTTATAGTTGGCTTTGTTTATATCGATTCTAAAATGGCCAAAAGGTTTTGGGAAATATTCTTCTTCACAAGATGAGAACAAAAGGAATCCTAAGCAAAGTATTAGTTTTTGGATAAAATTCATTAACTATTTAACGTAAGTTTAATTTGTTTTATTCTTCTTTTGTCGGCCGCCTCAATTGTGAATGTACAATTGGCAAAATCGATTTTTTCATTTTTTTGAGGAATTCTTCCAGTCAATTCAAGAATAAATCCTGCCAATGATTCAGCATCGCCTTTGGATTGCTCAAAGGCTTCTTTGTCAATGTCAAGTACCTTGTAAACATCGATTAGGGAAGTTTTTCCTTGAAAAATATAGTTGGTGTCATCCAACTTGGAATAAGAAAGCTCATCATCATCGAATTCGTCTGTGATTTCTCCAACGATTTCCTCTATGATATCTTCCATTGAAATAAGACCTGAAACTGCGCCATATTCATCAACCACCATTGCAGCATGTGTCTTCTTATTCTGAAATTCTTTGAGAAGGTCATCGATTTTCTTATTCTCCGTTACAAACATTGGGTTTCGAATGAGTTTGTACCAATTGAACCGATCTGTCTTTTCTATGTGTGGAATCAAATCTTTGATGTATAGGATACCTTCAGTTTGATCCAATGAATTATCGTAAACCGGTATTCTTGAAAACCCTTTCTCTAAGATCAACTGGATCACATTGGAAAATGTCTCATTTTTTTCAATGGCAACAATATCAATTCTAGGTGTCATAACCTGTTTTACTTCTGTGTTGCCAAAACGCACGATTTCAGATAAAATCTTCTTTTCATCTTCGGTAGTATGTTCTTCGTTTGTAAGCTCAAGGGCATGAGAAAGTTCTTCGGTAGTAATGGAAAGCTCTTTTTTTTGAATACGCTTCTCAATGGAAGAAGTCATGGAAATAAGCAGTTTACTAAACAGCCGAAACCATTTGACAAGCAAGTTCATGCTGCGAATCATGAATTTGCTCATATAAAGTGCGTTTTGTTGCGCAAAGACTTTGGGGATTACTTCTCCAAATAACAAAATCAAGAACGTTATTGCGGCAACTTCAACAATGAAGCCTAGGGCTCTGTGTGAGCTAAAATCGAAGACTTTATCCATCAAAAATGATGACAGAATGACGATGGCTATATTAATGAAGTTATTGGCAATTAAAATTGTGGCCAAAAGTGAATTTCTGGTGTCACTTGTTTCAAGATGTTTCAGAATATATTTACTTCTTTGATTGTTTTCTGACTCTAAGTCTTGAAAATCCTTTGGGCTAAGCGAGAAAAAAGCAATTTCGGAGCCTGAGACAAGTGCTGAAAAAGTTAATAGTATTAATAATACGCATAGTATCAAATAGTCAGTAAACTCTAACGGACCAATGATTTGTAAATAGTGCAGTAGCGATTCCGGGTCGTCCAATTCTTTTTAGAATTGATTAGAAATTATTAGAACGGCAGATCATCCATTTCGTCCTGGCCTTGGTTGTTATTTTGACTGACCTCGGTCTCATTAGGTTTTTCTGTTTTGGGTTGGCTAAAAGACTGATTTAGATCGTCCTTGACGCCACCTAACATGGTCATGTTATCTGCTACTACCTCTGTAGTGTAACGTTTGTTGCCATTCTGATCATCCCAAGATCTGGTTCTTAATTTGCCTTCGATGTATACTTGATTACCCTTCTTTAGATACTTCTCCGATATTTCTGCAAGCCCACGCCATAAAACGATATTGTGCCATTCAGTTTGTGTAACGCGTTCGCCTGTGTTGCGATCTTTATATCTTTCAGATGTAGCTAAAGGGAAATTTGCAACGGGAGTGCCATTTTCTAAATAGCGTACTTCAGGATCTTTACCAAGATTTCCAACCAAGATTACTTTGTTGACAGACATTTACTTCAATTTGTTACACTAATATAGGTAAAATCCCTTATTAAGTGCTTGATTGTTCATTCTTTTCCCTCTATTACGAAAGCATTTTTAACAAGGTAATTCCATAAAACTATGGGAAAACCAATATTTTGCAAGTCTGTAATCTGAACACACTTAAGTTCTTTTGAAATAAGTTCTTTACAATCATGAATTTGGACATTCACAAAAGCGATGTTTAGCTTTTGATGCGTTAATTTATGTTGAACCCATTCGGAAAGTGCAATTTGAGGACTTTTAAGGTTGTTTGCAGTTATGAACTCATTGACTTCGTTTCTTATTTTGTCAAATGTGGTCATTTCATTTTTTTCATTTAAATGAAATTCAAAGAGTCCATTCCAAATGTCTTTCTTATTACGTTGATGAACAAGAATGTTTGTCTTATCGTGTATTACATAGTAAATCAAAAAGCGTTCTTTTACTTTGATCTTCTTTTGTTTTACTGGTAATGTAGACACTGCGTTTTTTCGAAAAGCGTAACAAGTATCTTGGAAAGGACATACCGTGCACTCAGGCCCTTTGGGTTTGCATTGAATTGCTCCAAAGTCCATAATAGCTTGGTTATAGGTTCCCGGATCTTTCTTATCCATTTGTTCTTGAGCAAGTTCTTTAAATACTTTTTTAGACTCAGGGAGGTCAATGGCATTTGAAATCCCAAAGATTCTTGAAAGAACGCGATATACATTTCCATCAACTACAGCTTGAGGTTCATTGAAGCAAATTGAGCTTATAGCGGAAGCAGTATAGTCGCCAACGCCTTTAAGCTTTTTGAGATCCTTGAAGGTGTTCGGAAATTTCCCATTGAATTCCTCCATTACTTGCTGTGCAGCATTGTGGAGGTTCCTTGCTCTTGAATAGTAACCTAGTCCTTGCCAGTTATTGAGAACATGTGATTGTTCGGCTTCAGCTAAATCTTTTATAGTTGGGTATTCGTTTATGAACTTAATGTAATAGTCCCAACCCTGCTGTACTCTAGTTTGTTGTAGAATTATTTCTGATAACCATACCTTGTAAGGGTCTTTCGTTTCCCTCCAAGGCAGATCACGCTTGTGTTTCCGGTACCAGAATAATAATTTGTTTCTTATAATCATTGTTAACTAGTTGACAATTAATGCATAATTATGAAACAATTTCCTTAATAATTTGTTAATTATTGCGAATGGAAACTTAAATCCCATACATTTGGGTGTCGGTAAAAGTTCAAACAATTTATTAGGTCAAAATAAAATTATAAAACATGACTAAAGCAGATATAGTAACAGAAATTGCAGAAAAAACAGGAATAGAGAAAACTACTGTTCAAACAACGGTTGAGGCGTTTATGAGTTCAGTTAGAGGATCTTTAGAAGGTGGAAAGAATGTGTATTTGAGAGGTTTCGGAAGCTTTATCATTAAGCAAAGGGCACAAAAAACTGGAAGAAACATTTCTAAGAATACAACGATTATCATTCCAGCGCACAATATTCCTGCTTTCAAACCAGCTAAATCTTTCGTTGAAAGAGTTAAGAAAAAGGTTAAAGCTTAATTAATAGGTTAATATTAAGATAGTTACCCGGACTTATTGTGGTTCGGGTTTTTTTTTGCTAAAAATTTGGTTAATTTTGCAGGACTTTTAGAATGCGTTCTTTAAAATATAAACAACTGTTGTTAATAGGCATCGCACTGGTCGCTTGTGTTGGAATGACTTTTTTTAGGTCAAAGCCAATTGTGGACAAGACGAAGTTGGGAGTGCATGCTAAATTAGACAAGGCTATAAATCTTGTGCAAAATGGTCAAAACCCTATGGAGGGTATAACATTGCTGAAGGAAGTGTTGTCTGAAGATTCTACCAATGTTCAGGCGCTTTATTATCTAGGTGTTTTTTCAGTTCAATCTGGTCAACTAGATAAAGCAATTGGCAGATTTGAGAGCATTGTTAAGATTGATAGCAATCATTTCGAAGCAAATTATTATTTGTCAAATTTGTACTTTGAAATGGGAGATAGTCTGAAAGCAGCGTATTTTAATGAGAAAGTAAAAAGACAAGTAGATTCAAATAAATAAAAAATTATGCCAAGCGGTAAGAAAAGAAAAAGACATAAGATGGCTACTCACAAGCGAAAGAAGAGGCTTCGCAAAAATCGTCATAAGAAGAAGAAGTAATTCTGTTCTTGTGAAGATTTATTCTTCGCTTATTCTCGGTTTGCTTAGCAATTAATTATTGTATAATCTCATTTAAACTAGATGAGTAGTGTTTTGTACATAGATGCTAAGGATTCCGGTGTGGATATTGCCCTTATAGAAGACAAACAACTGGTAGAACTTCATCATGAAGATGAAGATTCGAGCTTCAGTGTCGGAGATATATACCTTGGAAAGGTACATAGGATTACACCGGGATTAAATGCAGCATTCGTAAATATAGGAAGCGAGAAAGATGCCTTTCTCCATTATCACGATTTGGGTCCCCAGATTCGTTCGATGCAGAAGTTCACAAAGTTGACGCTGTCTAAGAAATTGAATAGACCATGGCTCAAGGATTTTAAGCGTGAACCGGAGATCAATAAAAATGGTGTCATAAACGATGTCCTGTCTGCTAACGAAAATATTCTTGTTCAAGTTGTTAAGGAACCAATTTCAACTAAAGGACCAAGGATTTCTTCTGAAATCACCATTCCAGGAAGGTATATAGTGCTCATACCTTTTAGTGATAAGATTTCAATATCTCAAAGAATTCGAAGTCGTGAAGAGAAAGATCGACTTGCTCGACTCCTTAATAGTATTAAACCAAATGGCTTTGGATTAATCGTAAGAACGGCCGCAGAAGACAAGAAAGTTGCTGAGTTGGATTCTGATCTTAAAAACTTACTGGTTAAGTGGGAGGCCGTATATAAGGGTTTGATCAATGCGAAGCCAAAGAAAAAGATTCTGGGAGAGGAGAATAAAACAAAGACATATCTGAGGGATATGGTGGGTGAAGGCTTCAGTAATATCATTATTAATGATACTATCATGGCTACCCAAGTCCGGGATTATCTAAAGAGAATCGCTCCTGAAAGAGAAAAGATAGTTAAAGAGTATAATGGGAAAATACCCATTTTTGAGCGATATGGGGTAGAGAAACAAATCAAGTCAGCGTTCGGTAAGAATGTTACCTTGAACAGTGGAGCCTATCTCGTTATTGAGCATACAGAAGCCCTTCACGTTATTGATGTAAATAGCGGGAACACAGCCAAAGCAGATAAAGATCAAGAAACTAATGCTTTGGTAACCAATATAGAAGCTGCAAAAGAAGTAGCAAGACAGCTCAGGTTAAGAGATATTGGAGGAATTATAGTGGTAGATTTCATTGACATGAGAAGCAATGAAAATAAAAGAGCCCTATTCGAAGCCTTAAAAAATGAGATGAAGAATGACAAGGCAAAACATGTGATTCTACCACTCAGTAAGTTTTGTCTGGCCCAAATCACAAGACAAAGAGTGAGGCCTCAGGTTACGATCAAAACTAAAGAGGTTTGTCCTTCCTGTCTGGGATCTGGAGAAGTTGAGGCTACTGTTTTGTTGATTGAGCAAATCGAACGAGAAATAAGAGATGTATTTAAAAAGAGTGATCATAAAAAGATGACTGTTTGCGTTCATCCATTTGTTGCTGCCTATCTAAACAAAGGCTTGCCATCTCTGCGATTCAAGTGGTCAATGGATATGAAAAGGAAGATTCGAATAAGGTCCTTGGACGCACTTCAACTTCTCGAATATTATTTCTTGGATGCCAATGAAAACGCCATCTCTGATGATGAGTAAGCTATGAATTCCGAAGGGAAGGAGTTTCTTGCAAAATTGATGCGCTATTGCGCTATACAGGAACGATGTAAACAAGAGGTTTATCAAAAACTATCTAAACTGTCCTGCCCCAAATCCCTTGAAGAACCAATCATAATTGAACTAGAAAATCTAAATTTCCTAAGTGAGCAAAGATTTGCTCAGGCTTTTGCAAGAGGTAAATTTGAGATTAAGAGCTGGGGCAAACAAAAAATATTCGCAGAACTTTCGAAAAAAGGTATTGCAAATGATCACATTAAATTGGGTCTGGAAGAAATAGAAGAAAAAAAGTATTTGGAACGCTTAGATTCTTTAATTGAAAGAAAACACAAGGAGCTTTCAGTAAAAGAGCGATATAACAGAATGGAGTTAAAACAGAGAATTCTCAAGTATGCAATGCAGAAAGGTTATGAGTTCTCTTTAGTAATGAGCGCAGTTGATAGACTTTTATTTCGAAAATGATACTTTTGCTGTAATCAAAAAAACGGACATGAAAAAATCTTTACTTTACTTAATCACTTTGGTTGTTTTATTAGGGTCTTGCACCAGTTCTAAAGTTGTTGGAGATGGCTTTGTTATGAAGAGAAAATATAACAAAGGTTTTCACAAGAATTTTGGCAAAGCAAAAGTCGCCATCAAGAATAGCGAAGAAAAATCAGAGCCTATAAACATTGCTGAAAGCTCCTTGAAAACTACAAAATCTAATGTTGAAAATAGTTCAAATGAATTTCAAGCATTGGCCACAAAGAAACCTAAGCTATTACCGCTTCAAGGGCTGAAATTTCGCTTGAAACCGAATGATGTCAATCACATTCAAGAGATCTTACCTCAAGCAAATGAAAATCTCGCTGCTTATGATCTGCCTGGACATCAACAAACTTCCAGTGATGCTATGGCATACGTAGGTCTGGCTTTTGGAATTCTAGGGCTTTTACTTTTTTGGATTCCTTTTGTGGGACTATTGTTTGCTTTGATAGGAGTGGTTGCTGGGATTGTAGGCTTAAACTCTGCAGAAAGAGGAGCGGCAATTGCTGGAATTATTATGGGTGTAATCGGAGTAATTTTAGGACTGGGTTGGATTCTTTTAATCTGGGCTGCCGCTACGATTTAGCACTTATCTTGAAATCCTGGTCACTTAGGAGATATTTCTGACCACTTGAACAATGCATTTAGGGAGTTTTATTCCTTGAATTATTTTTGTTCAAAATCAATAATTATGAAAACTATTAACATCTATGTTTTGGGTTTGGTAGCCCTGATACTCGCATCTTGTGGAACCTCTAAGGTAGTGACCGATGGTTTGGTCATGAAAAGAAAATACAACAAAGGTTTCTACTCAAATTTTGGTAAGACAAAATCAAAAGTGGCCAAAGAGGCCGAAACAAAAGATTTGGCTGAAGCTGTTTCTAAACAAATTGATAGTAAGGAATCAAGCATTGCATTACCTCAAACGGAAGAATTGGCAGCTGCTCAACCATTAACAAAACAAGCGGAGCCAAAGGCAAAAACTGTAAAGAAGCAACAGATTATCAATAAAATTGGAAATAAGGTTGCCAGGGACTTTACCCAATTTCCAGGTTTTCACAAAAAGAATACCGCAAAGTATGACACTCCAGGATTAAGTCAAACGGCTGGTTCTGAAATATTTGCGACCCTCGGCTTGGTGTTTAGCATTCTTGGGTTATTACTTTTCTGGATTCCATTTGTAGGATTTTTGTTTTCATTAATCGGAGTAGTTTTCAGTATTCTAGGATTAAAGTCGGACAAAAAAGGCGCTTCAATAGCTGGTCTTGTCATCGGAGCACTTGGTTTAATACTAGGAAGTATCTGGATATTTGCTGTTGCCGCAGTTCTATAGTGGTGATTAAGGAAATATAATTTTAAGAAAGTAAGCCGTCATTTGACGGCTTTTTTTATATCCTAAATATTGATTTAACAGGAATCACCGCAAAAAGACTATGTTTGACAAATCATGGAAAACCTTTGTTTTTTTAATAGTATTAAGTTCTGGGGCGGAGGGGAAAAATTGCATTTAGAGAATGCCCTTGAATTCAAAAAACTAGGTTATAAAATTATCATCGCTTCGAATCGATACTCAAAGCTTTGGGTAAGGGCCAAGGAGCAAGAATTACCGACTTTCCATGTGAGTGTTGGAGGTCTTTCGTTTCTTAATCTTTTCAAGATTTTAAGATTAATTTCTTTCTACCGCAAGAACAAAATAGATGCCGTGGTTTTTTCATCTTCACAGGATTTGAAATTAGGCAGCCTCTCAGCATATTTGGCCGGTGTGAGTAGAATTATTTACTTAAGAGGCCTTGCGGTTCCGATCAAAGCAAGCCCAATAAACAAGTTCATCTTTAAGAAGTGCCTTACACACATCATACCTAACTCTGATGAAACCAAAAGGAATATACTAAAGCATTTGAGTAAGTCCATAGATGAAAACAGGATCAAAACTATTTATCATGGTTTGGACTTTTCAAAAGTCAAAACAGAACCTACTGGAATTCTAGAGGCTGTTGAAAAACAGGGTAAAGGAATAATTCTTGGAAACGCAGGCCGTCTTACTGCTCAAAAAGGTCAGCATATGCTAATTGAGGCAGCGAAACAGCTTAAGGCTATGAATGTTGAGTTTACGCTGTTTATTGCTGGAACTGGAGAACTGCAACCTCAATTACAATCACAAATTGATCAAAACGAACTAAACGACCAGGTTATATTATTGGGGTTTGTGAAGGACATGGAAAAATTCATGAGTTCTATTGATATTTTTCTACTGTCCTCTTCCTGGGAGGGTTTTGGCTTTGTGTTGGTAGAAGCTATGATAAAATCAAAGCCGATTGTAGCATTTGACATTTCGAGTAATCCCGAAATTGTAAAAAAAGATAGATCGGGTTTCTTGGTTAAACACAGAGATATAGAAGCCTTTGTTACGAAAACGGCAATTTTAATAGGTGATGATAACCTAAGACAGGAAATGGGTGCTTTTGGTCAAAAAGATGCATTAAAACGTTTTTCACTGACCGATAGAGTAAAGGAAATCGAGTCATTCATATTGACTACTTCAACAAATTAACAAGCGCAGGGACATTGTCGGTTTGAATGGCATCTACATCCATTTTTATCACATTAGATAACCCTGCTCTGGATTTTATACCAAAAGTGTGAATGTAGATATTTTGTTGGTGAGCCGCTTCTATCCCGCTCCTAGTCAGTAAACTGCGTTTTACGATCATATGTTCAATCCCATACTCTTTTGTTTTAGGTATAAGTTCTTCAATGCTTGTAAAACACTCCATTATATAGATGGGTTTTGTATTCATATTGGCGTATGGCCTTAGAACGTTGTCATTTCCGGCAATAAGAAAGACTTTGTTGGTGTCAATTCCGTTTCTCCCAAGATCATTGGAGAGAGCCCTCAATATACGTGGCGTTTTTACATATCCATCTATTGAATCGCAATAATCGAAACCATGGTAATCCAGATATAGCTTGGGAAATTCTTCGAGCGTATTCAAATAGTCTATTAGCTCTTGGAAACTGATAATGGTTTCATCATGAAAGAGATCGTATGGAAATCCCAAAACATATTGCAAGTCTTGTATTTCCTCGAAGTATTTGTTTGGGATGCAGCCCGACTCATTTGTTAATGATTGTAAGAAATGGTCGTGATACAATACTAGAACCGAATCTTTAGTCATTTGAAGATCTACTTCAATGCCCTCAGCCCCATCTTTTAATGCTTGCTTGATAGCGGCCATTGAGTTGGCAGGATAAAACTGAATTGGGTTAACTAAGCTGTGGAAACTTCCAGCGTGACCAATTATTTCAACCCGTCCACTAAGGTTATCAAGTTTTGCGATATCAACTTTAGTGAAATTGAGATAAAGGGCGTAGACACCCACTAAAAAAACTAATACTCCTACTATGATTTTCCCTTTTTTCACTTTTCTATTAAATAGGAATATAAGTTGTAGTCATTGGTTTGCTTATGATATCCAGATGTATCGAGTGACTGTACACTCCTTGATTCAAATAGGTCTTGAACCGCTAGCTGATCTTGGTGTGTCACGAAGAAAATAGGGTATTCCACCTCTTTTTGATCTTGGAAATTAAAGTCTATTATTTGTTGTCCAATAGCCCAAATCACTCTCATATCATGATTTCCTACAGAATAAATAGGTTTACCTTGAACGAGTTCATTTTTGGTTAAATGATTTGGTGAAACAAATTCGATGTTTTTATCCCTAAAAGAAGCAAGAAAAGGCAGGAAGCACAATATAATTA
>JALEGO010000655.1 GCA_022763165.1 Flavobacteriales bacterium | reverse complement strand
GACCGGACGATGCCAAGGAGGAGGTCATTCAGAACCGAATTAATGTTTATAATGAGCAAACTTTACCAGTAAAAGAATATTATGAGGCCCAGGAAAAATATTTCGGGGTAGATGGTGTTGGTGATATTGATTCGATCTTCAACAGGCTTTGCGACACCATTGATTCTACATTGGTTCAAGATTCCTAGGAACGGCAATGTTTTCATTATATTTTGTAGAAAACGCTATCACTTTCGGTTTCGGCTTGTGGCTGCTTTTGTATCCTAAAATGCAGCAAGATGCAGCTCCAAAGGTCAATTTGAAATTTGTTGACAAAATTGGTGCTGTACTTCTGGCTCTTGCTTGTTTGCATTATCTTTTTGGACTTATAAGTTCAGGTGACAGGTTTCATTTCGGTATTTGGAGCTTGGTTAGTGGACTTGTAATGTTGGCATCATGTATCTCTATTGCTTTTTACCTTAACGGAAAATTCACAAAAGATACCCCATTCAGAATAGTCCATGGAATCGGATTGCTTGTCATATCCAACTTTAGTTTGTTATACTTCATTTTTGATATTTTCAGTGGTTACTTTTCGTTCATGTTTTTAATTGATATGATCAAATGGATACTGATAAAGCTCGTTGTTTATGTTGTCCTTTTAGGAATCGGCTACCTATTATATGCTAAGATTAATGGGACGTCCTCAACTGATGAGTTTGATATTCACGACTTGAAGAAGGGTCCGTAATTCTTTAGTATCATTTAACTACTTTTACAATAAATTCAAACCTTGAGTCAATCCAACTTCGTTGATTATGTGAAAATTTGCTGCCGTTCTGGGAAAGGAGGGGCGGGATCTGCTCATTTTCATAGAGATCGCAGAACTGCTAAAGGTGGACCTGATGGAGGCGATGGAGGTCGCGGAGGTCATATCATTATTCGCGGGAACAAACAACTATGGACACTACTTCACCTAAAGTATCGAAAACATGTGATTGCTAAACACGGTGAAAATGGTGGTGCCCAAAGAAGAACAGGAGCCAATGGAGAAGATATGATTTTAGAAGTACCTCTAGGTACGGTGGCTAAAGATGCAGAGACGGGTGATACACTTTTTGAGATCACCGAAGATCAGGAAGAACAAATCATTTTAGAAGGAGGCAGAGGTGGTTTAGGAAACGACCATTTCAAAAGCGCAACAAATCAAGCTCCAAGATATGCACAACCTGGTGAAGATGGGAAAGAAGAGTGGAAGATTTTAGAACTGAAAGTTTTAGCGGATGTTGGCTTAGTAGGGTTTCCAAATGCTGGGAAATCAACACTATTGTCTGTTGTAACTGCTGCCAAGCCAGAAATTGCGAACTATCAATTCACTACACTGACACCAAACCTCGGGATCGTCAATTACAGGGATCACAAATCGTTTATCATGGCGGATATTCCTGGTATCATTGAAGGCGCACATCTTGGAAAAGGATTAGGACACAGATTTTTAAGGCACATTGAACGAAACTCATTATTGCTTTTTATGATCTCCTGTGACGCAGATGACATTCAAAGTGAATACTTAACATTGGTCAATGAACTCGAAATGTACAACCCAGAGCTGTTAGACAAACAAAGAGTTTTAGCGATAACCAAATCAGACATGATTGATGAAGAGCTGAAATCGGAGTTGGAATTGGAACTTCCTGATATTCCATATGTTTTTATCTCATCCATTGCACAAATAGGGCTCACCGAATTAAAGGATATGTTATGGGATCATCTGAACAGATAAAATCATGATACAAAAATTAGAAAACTTTGATCGTGAATTATTCCTTGCTATAAATGGTGCTCACTCAAATTTTTTCGATTTTTTCATGTTCTATGTGTCTAAAACCTGGCCTTGGGTTCCCATATTTCTGGTGCTGTTAGTTCTTTTGAAAAAAGATGACTTATGGAAGACTTTTGGTCTGTCTATTCTTGCACTGGCTGCGGTCGTGGCGCTTTGTGATAGGCTATCTGTAGAATTATTCAAAAACGTTTTTGAACGTTACCGACCTTGCCACAACTTGGAAATTCAGGATTTGGTGCATTTAGTGCATAATAAATGTGGCGGAAAGTTTGGTTTTATCTCCTCACATGCATCGAATTTTTTTGGAATTTTTGGTTTTGTGTTTTTGGCAAAAAAACGCATGAAGTACAAAGTTTTGCTTTTTATTGCTCCCGCACTGGTTGCTTATTCAAGGATTTATTTGGGTGTTCACTACCCAAGTGATGTAATAGCTGGAGGGTTGTTTGGAATATTCATTGCTTTTATTGTTTATAAACTACTATTCATTTTTTACCTTAGAAAATTATGAATGGCATTACTTTAATGAGTGTTTTTCTAGGAGGCGGAGTAGGAAGTTTATGTCGTTATGGTTTGAGTGTTTGGCTGGGTAATGGCAATGGTTTTCCATGGGGCACGTTTTCAGCAAATGTTATTAGTTGTATTTTTCTAGGTCTATTTTTAACACAATTCAACTCTTACATTGCCTCTTCCAGCTTTTGGTATCCTTTTTTGGTTATTGGTTTCTGTG
>JALEGO010000654.1 GCA_022763165.1 Flavobacteriales bacterium | reverse complement strand
GTGGTTGCTCAAGGAGGGAAGCCTTATGTAATTAATAATCTAGGAGTTCCTGCATTGTCGAACGGAACATCGTTTTCCACTCCAATAGTTGCTGGTGCCGCTGCTTGTCTTTGGCAAGGACTGTCTCACTTGAATAATTTTGAAATTCAAACTAGAATTGAACAAAGTGCTCATCAGTATTGTGATCCTGATTCTCTTTTGGGTTACGGGATACCTAATTTTGAGTGGGCTTACAAGGGGCTGAATACTTGTTTATTTGGAGAACTTGACAATAACGAGTTGCGTATTTTTCCAAATCCTGTCGCTGGTAACAGCAATAATACTGTAAATTTTGTTTTCAATACGGACCAAGAAGGTGAATACGAGGTTTCCATTTATTCTGTAAATGGAAGTCTTATGGCCAGTCAAATCAAAGAGGTACAAGAAGGCTTTACTCAAGTGTCGTTTGATCGAATAGCTCAAAAAAAATGGGCTTCAGGTGTTTATCTTGTGAAAATTGAGCAGATTAACAATGAAGCAACAAATTTGATATTTGGGAAATTTGTAAAAGTGGATAGATAGATGCTTCCCATTATTTAGTGCTTGAGTTATATCGAACTTATGTTTATTTGATAGTGGTTTTTAAAACCAATTCGTCCTCCAAATATCCCTCCAGTTTATCTCCAATTTGCACAGGGCCTACACCAGCCGGAGTCCCAGTAAAAATAAAGTCTCCAATTTTCAAAGTCATAAATTGGGAGACATAGCTTATGATTTGATCAAAATTGAAAATCATGTCCTTGGAGTTTCCAGATTGCTTTGTTGATCCATTAATGTTTAAACTAAAGTTTAAGTCTTTAAGATTCACAAATTTTTCAATAGGGTGGAAGCTACTCAATACTGCTGAACCATCGAATCCCTTTGCTATCTCCCAAGGGTGACCATTTTCCTTGCATACTTTTTGCAAATCTCTAGCAGTGAAATCAATACCTAAGCCAATTTCATTGTAGTATTTATGGGCAAACTTCTCTTGAATTGACTTTCCCAAACGATTGATTCTTATGACTAATTCTGCTTCAAAATGAATGTTATTTGAGAATGATGGGTAAAAAAACGGCTTATTTTTCTGTAAAAGAGCCGAATCAGGTTTCATGAAGAAAAGCGGAGTAGAAGGGATAGGGTTATTGAGTTCCAGCGCATGTTCAGAATAATTTCTACCGATGCAGATGATCTTCATAAAAGTGAATTAAGTCTTGGCTTGAAATTTACTTTTCAATCTGGCAAGGTCAGACTTTTCCTTTAGTTCCTTAAGAACTTTCTTGGTGTACAATGGGAAGTCTCCATTTAGCATCCAACCATAATAACCAGGTTCTTCACTAAAGACGTCAAATACTTTCTTTCCTTTGTGCTTACCAAAGTTAAAAATCTCTTCATTGTCTTTGTTCATCACAATTCTTCCTGCAAGGTCAACATTCGGACGTCTAATTGAGAAATCATGAAGGAATTTCACATCGCCTTTCAAATCTTCATATCTGTCAATTTGTGCTAGTAAAATCTCATGAGTCGCAAGATTGTCTACTTCAGCATTGTGAGCACCTACAAGTTCTTTTTCACAATAAAACTTAAAGGCAGCTGCTAAGGTTCTTTGTTCCATTTTATGGAAGATATTTTGAACATCGACCAATCTTCTATTTTCTACTTTTAGATCAATATCTACTCTAAGGAATTCTTCAACCAAAAGTGGTACATCAAATTTGTTTGAGTTGTAGCCTGCAAAGTCACAATCTTTGAGAAAAGCGTCAAATTCTTTGGCCATATCTTTGAAGGTAGGACAGTCTTGAACGTCTTCATTTGTGATGCCATGAATTTCCATGGATTCCATAGAAATAGGAATAGTAGGGTTTAATCTTCCGACTTTTGATTCTTGATTGCCATTAGGCAGCAACTTCAAAAAGGCGTATTCAACAATACGATCTTTTGCAACATTGATTCCAGTTGTTTCGAAGTCTAAAAATACAAGTGGTTTGCTTAGTTTGAGCATTTGAAAGTATCCTTTTAATCACTTTTGAGTTTATCCTTCGTCAGGCTCAGGATAGCACAATGAGTGTGATGCACTGAGCCTGACGAAGTGCGAGCGACTTAGCAGTAGATGATCTATTTGTTTAGCCAAATCTTGACATATTGAAATGGTTTATACTTGGATTCACTTTTATAGTCACCAGTATATTTTGGACCTTGAACAAGATATGTAATATCAATAAATCGAATATCAGATTCTTTTACGCCTTTTGCTTTCAATTCAGCAATGACGATAGTCTTTGCATCATTGGCTCTTGACTTGGCCAATTCATGATTGTTTTTAAAAGTTCTTGTTGGAACTCTAGAAGCACCCGATTGAATTGTTATTGGAAGATCTTTATTACCCTTGTAAGAATCAACCGCTTCATTGACAAATCTTTTGAAATCAGAGCTACTGGTCACAATCTTATATTTGTTGTAGCCAAAATTCTGCTCAAACTGGCTCTTCTTAATGGGAGTACCCATTTCTACTTTGGTATCTTTTGGATCCTGCTCATTCCCATCACTTACGCTATTGCCGTTATCATCAGATCCATCTTTTGGGTCAGTTTGATTACCATCTGAGTCTTTGGGATCAGTATTTCCTTTATTTACAGGATCTTTTGATTTGTCTTCTGGCTCTTTGGTTGTAAACTTGCAATCTTTATGATGATAAAGTTTAATGTCCTTATCCTTTCTAAATAGTGTTATTTCACCTTTATGACAAAACTCTTCAGCATCATCGGTTAATTCAATAATGTAATCATCTGCATTATCTAAGTGGTAGTAGCCGAACATACCATTTTGCCTTACACTTGATCTAAACAATTCCTTTCCAGCTTTATCATAGTAGATAGCTTCTAATTTTTTATTGATCAATCCATTGTGATTTTCATGAGCAAGAATGGCTTTGTACTCGCCTGGTTCAGCGAATATGCAACTTCCATCGGCCAAAAGATTATATTTCTTGTTATTGCTATGACCAATCAGTACAACTTCACCATCGTAGCACAAATCTTTATCTCTTAAATTGTTAATCTTGAAGATATACTCCTCTCCGTCATCAGTAAGGTCATGATATTTGAAATATCCATTTTGATCAATTAGTTCTTCGTAAAGCACTTCTTTTCTGTCCTGTCCCAGATATACAATGGTTTGACCACTAGAAATGCCTTTGCTGTCATTATTGTAGTACTTGATTCTCCAGATTGGTGCATCCTCAAGGTTTTTAGGCTCATTGCCATCTCCTCCTTCAACTACAACGCTTCCATCTTCTTTTTTCTCAATTTTAAGTGGATCTAAAAGAAGTTCTTTTTTGATTTCTTTGTACTCGGATCCAACGGGAACATAGGTATTCTCATTATAGAATTCTTTCCCATTGATTTCATAAGATAAGTTGTAGTTCTTTCCGGGTGGAATAATGAATACAAAACTACCATTTCTTGCTAGAGGTCTACTCTCAGCAATAAATTCTCCAGTCTCGTTGTCCGTCATTATGATACGAATACCTTTGGGGAATGGAGTGCCTTCAGGGATGTTAATTTTACCTTTAACCAATGTTAGAGGTACTTCTTCTGCCTCAACGATTTCAACTTGGAAAATATCTCCTTCACCATTTCCTCCTTTTTGAGAACTGGAGTAGTAACCTCTTTTTCCATCTGGAGAAGTTGAGAAAACTTCTTCATCATCTGGTGTATTAATAGGATACCCAAAATTCTTAGGCTCGCTCCAAGTACCATCATCTTGAATTACTGAAGAAAAGATATCATATCCACCAATTCCTTTATGCCCTCTGGATGTAAAATATAGCGTTCGT
>JALEGO010000653.1 GCA_022763165.1 Flavobacteriales bacterium | reverse complement strand
TATCTGTAGCCAGCTTGGAAAGCAAACCATACAAAGCCTTTAATTTGTTTCTGATATTCTAATCTAAGTTTTAGTTCTCCTCTTCTCAATTCCCAGCTTCTGTTCGCTGGTGACAAATCATTTAGGCGATATGATTGACCTTCCAATTCGTAACCTGCTAAAAGAAGGTTCCTAGGGTTGAAAGTTCTTCTATAATGTGCTCTTGCTGGAAAGAGAATCTCTGTACCCCATTTCCTGTTCTTTGAGGTGTAGTTGTATAATACAATAGGGATGTAATTCAATTCTCCGACTCTGTAGGTTCTTGCAAGTCCTACTGCCCATTGCAGATAATCACTTTTTCTTTTACCCCAGAGAGCGGCCGCTGAATATCTTAAATAATCAATGTCTTGAAAATTTTCCCAAGTGTAGTTGCCACTATTTGTAACCGATCCTTGAAAGATGATGAAGTCTTCTTCGTTTAAAGGTTTAAAAACTGTGGTATTGAGATCTAGAGATTTTAGTCCCTCAGTAATAGCAGCGCCAAAATTGCCTGCCACCGTTCCGCCAACGAATTGCTCCGCTTCGTAATTGGTTTCTAGATAATTGAAGCCTAATTGCCAAATGATTTTGTTATTTGAAACAGTAGGGATATTGGCAGATGCTCTAATTCCGCCAGCATGATTTATTTCATATTTTTCAGCGGCATTGAATTCATCGCCATCCAAATAAGCATCAGGACGCGTAAAGCTCATTTCGTGCCCTAATTGGCTCTCCCAACCTACAGATATCAATCGTTGTGGACTAAGATTAAAGATTTTTGCACTACAATATCTTTTCACGTTTTCATCTGCGAAAGACAGGTTTTCGTATTGGCTCCAATCTATTTCTTCTTCCTGAAATGTAGTGTCAGTTTGTGCGAAACTGAATGAATATGTAACGCACAAACATAGGGCAAGCGTAAAATGTTTCATACTATTTCTTGAGGACTAACCTTTTCCATTCATCAGTTCTTCCAAGGGTTTTAACCCCAATATAGCCACGGATATCCAATGTGTTTTCATCCTTCATTTTAATCACACAACTGTAAAGGCTTCCGCTCTCAGGATCATAGATGGTGCCATCTACCCATTCTTTATCATCTTTATTGTATTTAAAGTCCTTTAGCATTCTGTATCCTTTCAAAGGAACATTGTGCTGTGATTCATCAGGATTGTTTTTGTCAACCTTTGGTTTTCCGGTTTCAGGATCAATAGGTTCTCTTAGCCATACTATACGACCATAAAATTTATCAGAGATTTTATCCACTTTCACTCTTGCTTTTCCGTTTCCAGATTCCCAGATTCCGATTAACTCATCCCCAGTTTTTTGGGAAAAAACCATACTTACGGCTCCCGCTAGGAACAATGTAAAAAATACTTTTTTCATGATTTAATTATTGATTTATAACAAGGTCTACCTCAAGCATCGCGCCAAAATTTAAGGAGGCCATAGTATCTTGCTTCAAATTGATGTCAGCAACGATTGTAAATTCGTTTTCCTTAAAGAATTTCTCAATATCTTCTTGTTCCGCAACTATTTGCAATTCTAAGTCTTTTGAACTTTCTGGGACGGGGTTTAAATATGCAAGTTTTTGCATATCATAGTTTGATGAGGCCACTTGCATTGTTATATCCGTGAAAAGGTCAAAAGCTCCATCTGCATTTGTTAGTTTGATCTTGCTAAAACGGGCTTCGGCAATTTGTTCAGGCTTGAGATTGGGGATGTCTTTTACCAATTCCGAAAGATTGACTTTGTAAACGCCTTGTGCAACATTGGGACCTTCGAAAAGAGGGCCGTCCATTGTCATCGATGAAAGATCAATTGTTGCCTTTTTCATGACTTTGCTGCTGCATGACTCAAAGGTTACCAGTACCACATTAAAGAAAAGAACAAGAATGAAGATGAATTTAAACTGTGATTTCATATGCTTCCATTTATTCTGTCTGTCCAACTGAATTCTTTGTTCGCCTTTTAAATTCATAATTGTTATCTGTTTATGAGGTGTTCAATTACTTTCAACAGGCAAATCTAACAATTTGAAATTCGTTTTGTCATAATTTTTTCATTGAATTCGCTTTTGGACGAAAATCAGATGTTAAATATCATTCATTCTAAACTACAGCTATTGGGTAATGGAGACAATTGATCATTTGTTTTTTAATAAGATTTTAATTTCCATAAAATGAATAAATTCCCCATTAGCCTCATTATCAGAATCTTGATCTGTGTTGGGCCTTTTTGAAATTATAATTGCATTAGAACGGGTAATTCAAGCAATAAATTAGAAAATCAGCTCGTATATTCATTAAACAAAAATTAAAGCAAATGATAAAATACGTTGTAAAGGAAGATATAGATAAGCTCACTTTTCCTGAGGGAGATGTTCTTAAAAACAATTCAAAAAAACAGCTTCGCATTTACAACTTAAGAGCAGCAACACAACTGGGAAATTGTGAAAAAATGAAGGTGAAGATATATTTCAAACCTGGTGATGAGACTTATATGACGAACACTACGGTTTGGGCAATGACTGATGAACATGTGGTTCTAAAAAATAGCAGAACGATACCTATTGAGAGAATTTATGATGTTCAATTTTGGTAAATAGCCTTAGACTCCACTTATCGCCCTCTTTAAAACTTATTGATAAGAGTCAAACTGCCTAAAAATAAGCACAGCGGCAACAGGTCAACGGCTCCAGGGAAATCGTTTTTCCTGGAGCCGTATTATTTAACTTTCATCCTCAAGTCCAATGAGTTTTTTCAAATCATTCGTGGTTTTGACTCTGTCTGTCACTTCTGACATATTGAGTGTATAGCTGCCATTTCCACTTTCCAGGTTCAATTCATCCATTTGTGAATCGTTGATGTGATAAACACGCTTATCTTTTGTAAAAAGCAACACATGATTTCTTCCGACAGCACTGCAGGTAAAGCTTTCAGGGTTAAATGAAAAAGATCCATTGTAGTCAAGGTCAAGAACCACTGCTACACTTCCGTTGGAGATATAACGACCATTTTGGTCCTTGTAAGTTGGATTTAATGTAACGGGTTCTGAAAGTCTAAACGCTTGGTCGCAATTGTAAACTCCAAAACTTGATACATTTAAACCTTTTACAATTTTAGGGTATGTATGACCTGCATCGGCACCTTCCGCGAGCAAAGTTCCTGCGGTTCTGTCTCCTGTATCTACAATTTGCCATCCCCATTGTGGAACTATTTTATTCTGAAGCTGTAGTGTTTTGATATCTGAAACGGTATTTATCCAATTGTTTTTTTCTTGCATTTTATTTGCTATCCAGTTATTACGTTGCGCTGCTGGCAAGTTGTGCATTTCAGATTCTAGTTTTTCTATCTTATTTGCAAACTCCTTTTTGCGCTCTACAAATGTGTTAAGCCAATCTTTTCGCTTCATTTTAAAGTCGTTCGTATCCATCCAAACTAAGGCACATTTATAAAATTGATCGACTTTTTTGTTTTCTTGAATTCGCCATTCTTGTGTTCCATATTTAGCTACAGAAACAAATGATTTTGCTTTTCTAGCTAAACTTTTTTGGTATCTGGTGATCATTTTGATGTTTTTTTCTGGAGAGACCTTTCTAAAACCTGCATCTTGAATGGGAGTCATCATAATTTCTTTGTGCGATCCATCCAGAAACTTGAGGTCTGCTGTATAAGTTTCATTGTCCTTAGAGCCAAGTCTGATGTCAGTACATTTGATGTCCAAAGCTTCATTTTCTGGTATATCTAATACAAAGCTTGAGCCGTAAAAACTTCTGAGTTCAGGGTAATACCTTCCAGGAAATTTGATTTTAAAAAGCTTGTTCTTTTTATATTTCCCTGGTACTTTGTAGAATCTTACAAAAAGTTTCTCGTTTATTTCATTGGTGTCTTTTATGAACTTGGTGGAAACGTACCTGAAGTCGTCAAAGGTTTGATCAATGCTTCGGGCAAAATTATGATCAAGAAGAAAGCCTTTAAAATTGTCGTTTTCAAGTTTGGATTGCACATAATCGAAGGATTCAAGCATCTCCTTCGGGCTAACATTGCGCAGGGTAAGATCTTTTTTTACAAACCCTTCTCCTATTTCGAAATTTGCCACTTCAATTTTATTTTCAAAGTTTCGGTTAACCTTCCTATTGTCAAGAGGTTCAATAAATTCCCATTTGTTGTTCTCCTGGTTTAGAGCATAGTAATTGGTATTCGGAATATCACTCACAGGAAAATCTACTTTTACTGGTTTTGAAGGATCAATTTTGAGCTTTTTTAAGCCTTGGTTGGCCCAAATTTCGAACATGCCTGCAGAATTGAAGTATTGATCTTCGAATGTCATAGGAAGATTTGATGCAACAATGTCAGCTTGATCCCTATACTCTTTAAATTCTACATCTACCAAACCACTAACAGGGCTACCATCTTCATAGAGCAGAGCGTTTGGTTGAATGTGCACGATAGTTCCTTGCTTACCTAATTTCAGAGAGGCTCCTTTCTCAGCATCAAGACTTTTTTTGAAGACTGGAGAATGGATTACATCTTGTTTAATGAGTTTAGGAAATACAATTGGAGTCTTTTCATTGCTATTGCTATGATTGCTTTCTACTTCGGGTTGAATATGAACGTCATCATTCATGTTATTTTCAACTATTGGTTCAAGTCTATTTTCAACTGTTGTATTTACTGATGCATTCGGGTTTGAATTAGAATTGTAGTGATTTGAGAAATAAGTAGCTGTAAGAATTGTCGCGCCAAGAAGTGTTCCTAAAATTAGGGCTTTTCGTTTCTTCCCATTTGATTTTGAATTCATTTTATTGGTTTTCATAGGTTGAATTTTTATTGTTTTAAGTATGAATGCAGAAATTCAAAAAAGGTAACCTTCTTAGTGAGTAAATTTCTTTTAACTTAAATATAAGTGCCTATATTTCAGTATTTTATTTTAAAAAAAAAAGGTAAGAAATGTCTGAAATAAGGTGATAAAATGAACGCGTGTTCTGGATTAAATGGAGCAGGAGACGGGTCTCGAACCCGCTACCTTCAGATTGGAAATCTGACGCTCTACCTGTTGAGCTTCTCCTGCTTGTGTTGAAGTCTTGATACAAGGACTCGAACCCTGACTTAGGCATTAGAAGTGCTTCGTGCTATCCCATTACACCATATCAAGAAATGAGCGGAAGATGGGACTCGAACCCACAGCCTTTAGAGTGGCACACTAAAGCTCTACCAATTGAGCTACTTCCGCATATTGACCCCACCGCGATCAGTGGGGTATTAATGATCAATCGTCATTTTTACCTGTAAAAATGGTTTTCAATTGATCTACAACCTGACTATTGCCATTTACAGTGATGCTGCTAATTTTATCTGCTATCTTTTCAATGTATTCCATCTCTTTCAACTTGAATAACATTTCGTTATCTTCCATCAATTTGGCGGTATTCAGCAGACTTCTAGTAGATGCAGTTTCTTCTCTCCTGGTAATGATATTTGCTTGAGCCTGCTTTTGCGCAACCAAAACTTGTTTCATAATATCCTTCACCTCTCCAGGCAGGATAATATCTTTAATACCACAATCTAAGAGTGATACTCCCAAAGAATTTACTTTTTCTTTGAGTGTTTTATAAACAGCTTCTACAACTGATTCTTTACTATCCAACAATTCATCCAGAGTCAAGGCTCCTACATATTCTCTCAGGGCTAACTGAGCCATAACATAAAGCTGTTTTTGAAAATCATTATTATTGATGAGCGCCTTTTCAATGTCAACAACTTTGTATTGAATTGTGAAATTCATTCTCAAAGCAGCTTTATCTTTGGTTAAAATCTCTTGACCGACTACTTCAAGATTTTGCAGCCTCACATCTACCTTTTGGATTACTATAGCTTCTGCATTTTTCCAGAAATAATAAATTCCTGATTTTAGTTTCTTTTCAAATTCTCCATTAACAAACATTAGGCCTTTTTCATAGGACTCCACTGAAAACACCCGAATGTAGGGTAGGAGTTCTGTTTGAACAAGAGTGTTCTTAGAGATTCCTTTTGGAATCTCGATTTTGCTTAAATCCGCAATCTGAAATGAAAACTTCTTTGAAGCCTTCCAGAAAGTGTGTCTACCGGCATTCAGAACATATCTAAAGTTCTTGTTTTCGTAAACCAAAGCGATCTCTTGATCTGCTACTTCAATAATGTCTATTAAATCAGCTACTTCTTTATTTTCCAATAAAACATCTAAGTCAATAGGTGTATGGAACGCTTCATTTAAAGCATATGTATAAACATCACTTCCAATTGTCACCCAGTATTTTCCTGGTTGTAGGACTTTGGTGAATTCATTGTTCTTAAATACCAAAGCGACTTGACCCTTATTTACTTTAATTCTCTTCTTCATGGCTTTAGATTTTGTTGTTTAACATTATGGACTCAAAGTTGTGAAGATGATGCGCAGTGTTTTTGCGTAAAAGAATTTTTCGTTTCAGAAAATATTTTTAAAAATTTAATCACCTATAAATCAGGTGGTTAATTTTATTTTTTTTCTTTTCTCAAAAATGCTCCCAACCTTTTTGCAAGGTGTTTCTCTTATCTTAAAATCAAAACCAAGACCAAGAATCGGTACCGTTCAAAGTCTGCTGTAGAATTATGAAACTTAAATTAAAAATTATGAGATTATCCATTTTAGCCTTTAGCGTTGCCATCGTATTAGGTATGTTTTCTTGTAAAAAAGAACAACTTGCTGAACCCAATTTAGATTCAAAAAGTGGGACGAATACTACGACTCCTACCACGCCTACGGTCAATTCCAATATTGATTGTTACGATTTCCTTTATCCTGTTTCTGTTTTATTAGATGATGGATCTACTGCTATTGCCAATAGTATGACCGATTTGGATTCTTTGGATGATCATATTGGGATAGATGATTTAGTTTATCCGGTAGATGTCGTAACTGAAGATGGGGACACTTTAAATCTTGTCGATGAAGATGATTTAGAAGATTTAGAGGAAGATTGTGATTGGGATGATGACGATGACGATCACGATTGTGATGATTATGATGAAATCTGTTTTGATTTCTTATATCCTTTCGATGTAGAATTGGATGATGGAACAATTTTGACGATTAGCAACGATCAAGATTTTGATGATTTACTTGATGATCACGAAGATTTTGAATTCCTATATCCTTTTGATATAATCAATGAAGATGGTGATACAATTGATATACATTGTGAAGATGATTTTGAGGATGCATTGGAGGATTGCGAATGGGACGATGATGATTATGATATTTGTTTTGATTTCCAATTTCCAATAACCTTTACCTGGGATGATGGAACGTTGGACACTTTACATATAGATGATGATATTGATGATTTAGATGAGGATGATTGGGATGAAATTACGGTAGATTACCCAATTACGATTATTCATGATGATGGGACTACGGAAGTTATAAACAGCGATCAAGATCTTGAAGATGCAATCGAAGATTGTGATTAAGGAATAAAAAATTTCCACTTACAATCAAAAAAGGGCGTGCACTCATCTTGCACGCCCTTTTCATTTTTAGAATTTTAAATGTTATTCAAGAACAAAAATTTTCCTTGATGTGCCATTTTTATAACGAATAAAAACAATCTGATTTTCTCCAATATTATCAATTTGTTGACCATTAATGTTGCACATGAATAAAATGTCATTGTTCTTTTTGTCAGTCATTATTTCGGTAATTGATGCAGGTAACATGGCTGTTCCGTACCATGTCATTGTATCAATGGTTCCTTGATTGTCATTGATAAGCATCTGTATTTTTCCTGTGCCTGGTATGCTATGTGGGTAAAAATGACAGTTCAAATAATTACTCGAGCCCGAAGTGAATGTTTCTGTGCCGCTGGTTATGCCTATATTGTAACAATTCGGAAAGCAATTTGAAAATTCCCATCCAGACGGTATGGAATCGGTAATGATATTCCAATCTACAGAAATGTTGTTATGAGCGTCCAAATAGGTGTTCTTATAGAAATCCGCATCAGTGGTATTTCCTGACATATGTATAATCTCTTTTTGGATTGTAAAGTTTTGAGCAATAGTCAATAGGGGAATAAGTATAAAAACAAATAGTAAAGCTTTTTTCATGAAAAAGGTTTAACTAAAATTAATGTTTTTATAGAAAATCCGAGTTATTTAACAATGATTGGTACAGATACGCTGGATTTTGAATCAATGAGGTTTAGAACAAAGTGTCCTCTGGGAAGTGTTTCATCAACAAGTTCAAATAATAACAATTGAGTTCTATTTACAATTTTGGTTTCGGCAATCATACTGCCTTTACTATCATATATGTTCAGTTTCCCTGTGAATGGTCTCTCAAACATGATAATTGAACCCTGCTCTACAGGGTTTGGGAAAAGTCTGAATTTAGGGTTTGAATTTACTTCAATTTGCTCAACAACGACTGAGCTATCTGCTAATCCAAGTCCATTGTCAACGATGTTGTCTAGACATCCATTGAGCCAGGTAGTTCCATTTGTCCACCAGTCGTTGTCACCATGTCCATCATTGCCATGGTAAATTGTCGTTTCATATTGAGTGTTTTTGGCGCAGGTAACTTGTCCTCTACCCCAAGTCACCACATCATTGTATGAAATAGAGAATGAAATCTTGTTTCTGTATCTTTTAGCATGATTTACAGCATCGAGATAGCTACTAATTGTATCACTTGGCCAGCCTGGAAATCCTCCATTTACTCCACTAGATCCAGTGAATCCGGCTAATGCTGGAACAGAAAAGAAGCAGTCCTTTACAAATGGGCATAATCCTGCGGTGATCATCCCGGTTCCTCCTCCTTGAGATTTGCCAATTACGAATACATCTTGTGTTGATTTTCCGGAAGCCATAATGTTTTTTATCATTTGTTGGATGGCTAAAATTGCTATTGTATAGTCTGATTGTCCGTTTGTTGTGCCACTGGAATTATTAAATGCCGAGCACACGATAAATCTGTTGTCCATTGGGCAGCTGCCTACACTCGGGGGGGCTCCATATGAAGGGAGTTGCACTAATATTGGTTTTGGGGAGGCTGATATTGCCCCATTCCAGCTGATGTCTCCCCAGCCGGTTCCATGT
>JALEGO010000652.1 GCA_022763165.1 Flavobacteriales bacterium | reverse complement strand
ATTTCCACTAGCCTTTTGTCTTTATTGATCATAAAGCCATCCTTTTGAATAATTCTCTGATCTCCTGTTTCTTGGTTTGAGATTTGGACTCTTCTGAGTATAGCTTTAACTCTAGCGGTGAGTTCTCTGACACTAAAGGGCTTAGTCATATAGTCATCAGCACCTAGTTCTAAACCAACTACTTTATCGATTTCTTCGGACTTAGAAGTTAGCATCATTATTGGCGTGTTGTTTCTTTGCAATCGTAATTCTCGGCAAACTTCCAAGCCATCTTTCTTGGGCAACATTAAGTCTAAAATAATCAGGTTATACTTGCTATTTGTGGCTTTCAGGAGTCCATCTTGACCATCATATGCTTTATCTAAGTCGAAACCTAAGTCCTTCAGGTGAATTTCTATTAAGTTTGATATATCGATATCATCTTCAACCAATAGAATTTTGCTCATTTTCTTGAAATTTACTGTGAAGGTATGAGTTAATTCTCACAAAACTATCACGGGTTATTGTTGTGATTTCGTAAATTGGAATATGCGCTTGTTTTTATCGATGATATCTTTTTTTCTGGTTTCTGTTTTGGCTGGGCAAACTTTTGACTTGAACTCTAAGAATTTACATGTTGATGAAACTTTTGTTTTACCAAGTCCTTTGTTTCATTTCAATAAATATGAAATTAGAAGTGAGATGTATTCATTTTTAGATAGTATTGCTGCATTTCTCCATAAACATGACTCAGTCAAAATTGAGATTGCAACACATACAGACTCAAGGTATTCCGAGTATTATTCTATGAGACTTGATCAACGAAGGTCTGAATCGATTCGCGATTATTTGATTATGAAGGGAATTGAGCGTGAAAGACTTAAGGCACAAGGCTATGGTAAGATGAAAGTTTTAATTCCAGACAGTGAGATTGAAAAAATGGGTACGGATGAAGAAAAGGAAAAGGCTCATGCGATAAATAGAAGGACTGAGTTGATTATTTTGAGTTTGGGAGATGAATAGAAATTTGCATTTTCCTTTAGTACATGTTTCCTGGTTTATTGTCAGTGGTGTTTTTCTTTGGGTTACTTTGAGTTGGATGGCTTATGGGGTGTGGTTTTAGATCTTGTCAGTAATACTAGTGAAGGCATCTCCCTCGTTGCATTTTATGGCATTGCTAAATATACTTGTCTCATCGTGAGGTTGGGCTTACTTTTTTCTTAGTAGCTGGATTGATTTATAATAAGATTAGGAGTGGCTATTGGTTTTAATCATTCACATTGATCGATGATAAGAACATTTTTCCAAGATAAATCTGTTTGTTTAAAAGGTTGAAGTCTTTTTATATCTCTTTTCCTCAAGATTAATCTAGTTGTTTGAAATTCGCTTTTATAATCTATATCAGAGAATAATACCCAGGACTTCAGGATGCTTGATTCAGTTTCGCAATCCCAAATGGTCATGTGAGGATTTGCTGATTTTACACCTTCAAGTGGTCGACTAGATTTGATGGCTTTAAGTATTGATCTTTTAAATTCGATTAGTGGTTTACTTCTGATGAAATTAACGGATATCACCTTTGAATCAGGCGCATTGAAAACATCGATTCCAGTGGAAACGAGCTTAGGCCATATGATATGCTGACATACTATTTTCAGTCTGTCGCATAATACATTTTCCTGGTTTGAATTTAATCCAAAACTAGCTATAGTGATGTGAGGTATCGATTTAACATATTTAGACCTTCCAAGATCTCTTGACCAAAAGCCTTTGAACGATTTAACTTCTTTCTTTACTTGGAGAGGAGGGTCGATGATTAAACTGTATTCCTTTATTATAATTCGTTCTTCACTGTTGAGCGTGAGTGATAATTGCATAATAAATAATTTATACAAAGACTTATGAAGCCCTTTTATTCGCAGTTTTTACTTCTGAGTATCTTGGATCTTCTATATAGGCCATGCGATACATTTGATCCACTTCAATGTTATAACAATCAAACTCTTCCATAACCTTGCCCCATATTTGATATACGCCTTTCCCTCTAAATGCATATTTTTTAGCAACATCTGGAAAATGTACTGTATCTAAAAAGGCTCCATCCCTATCTAAAAAGGTGCCAAAATGCATCCTTTCACCTTTTGAAGTAGAAGTGTTTTTAGTGGTTACTAAATAACCATAACAACAAACTCTTTTTCCTAAATATCTTGGTAATTCCTCTACCCTTACTTCATTTGTAATTTCATCTCTTAATATTGAGAAAGGATTATTACTTAATGGAAACCCAATAAGCTCCATTTCATCGAAAAGATCCTCAACATCAGAGTATTCTAAAGCTGGTAATTTGTAATTTTTTCTTCTGACCTTAAATAAGTCCAACACAAAATGAGTGGCTTTCTTCTCTTTTTTTACTTTGAAATGGGTTTCCCAAAGCAGTTCCCTTTTATTCTTACCTGTAAATCTAAAAGCATTTGCTCGTACCAATAGTACTATTTGTTCTATGCCTATAGGAACTCGGTCAAGGAAGTCATCAAAGTCTTTGTATTGCCCATTTTCCATGCGTTCTTCAACGACATATTGAGCAACATTCGTTTCTAAGGAATCAATCAAATGAAAGCCAATAAAGATTTCATTACCAAATATTTTAGTGTAATAATCGCTTTTATTAATACAAGGAAGATGTATTTCTGCGCCATGCATTCTTGCTTCATGCACATATAATTCAGTTCTATAAAAACCTCCATAATTATTAATAGTAGCCACCATATATTCCAAAGGATAATATGCCTTTAAGTATAAACTTTGATAACTCTCAACAGCGTAAGAAGCAGAATGTCCTTTAGCAAAAGCATAGCCTGCAAAGCTTTCAATTTGTCGCCAAACATCTGCAGTTAATTCAGGCTTATATCCTTTTTCATTACAATTGTCAAAAAACTTCTGTTTTACTTTTTGAAATTCTTCTCTAGATCTAAACTTTCCTGACATTCCTCTTCTCAACATATCGGCTTCACCTAAAGTAAGTCCTGCAAAGTAGTGTGCCACTTTAATAACATCTTCTTGATATACCATAATACCAAAGGTCTCTGGCATTAAATCTTGTAAAACAGGGTGCGCATCATTTCTTCTTTCCGGCATTCTAAATCTCAGAATATATTCACGCATCATTCCTGATTTTGCAACACCTGGGCGGATAATAGAACTCGCTGCAACCAAACCCAGATAATCATCTGCCCGAAGTTTCTTTAATAACATTCTCATTGCAGGAGATTCCACATAGAAGCAGCCAATAGCTTTAGCTTCTCTAAGTAGCTCTTTTATCCTTTCATCTTGTTTAAAGTAACTAATGTTGTGTATATCAACAACGCTGTCATTGGGTTTATTATAAGATATCACTTCAAGTGTTTCTTTAATTTTACCTAAACCCCTCTGACTCAAAATATCAAACTTATATAAACCAACATCTTCAGCGATATGCATATCAAAATGAGTAATCGGGAAATCTTTCGGAGGCAATGACGTAGCTGTAAAATAATGAATAGGTTTCTCACTAATTAAGATACCTCCAGCATGAATGCTCAAATGGTTTGGCAACCCTTTAATAAAAGCAGCATATTTCAGCACAAGAGTCGATATCTTATCAAGATTATGCAACTGATAATTACCACTGGCTAATACATCAATTTCATGTTTGGGCAAACCAAATACTTTTCCCATTTCACGTATAGTTGCTCGATATTGAAATGTAGAATATGTAGCCAATAGAGTCACATGATCATATTTATATTTATCAAATAAATATCGTGTAACGTCATCTCTATCCTTCCATGAAAAATCAATATCAAAATCTGGTGGATTTTTGCGAAACAAATTGATAAAACGTTCAAAATAGAGATCTAGTTCAACAGGGTCTACATCTGTTATTCTTAAAAGGTAGGCGACAATGCTATTTGCTCCACTTCCCCTTCCTACATAGTAATAACCTTGATCACGAGCATATCGCAATAAATCCCAACAAACTAAGAAATATGAGATAAAGCCCATTTCTTTGATGATGTACAATTCTTTTTCTAAACGATCATATATTTTCTGATTAGCATTAGGATAACGATATTCTAAACCCTTTTTGCAGAGCTTACAAAGCAAGTCATAATCTTGTTCAGGAGAATTCCCAAAAGTCTTAATATTTTGATGAGGCCTATCCTCACTAAAATCAAAATGAATCTCACAGGAATCTAATATTTGCTCTGTATTAGCAATAATGTCAGGAAAATCTTGATATACTTCTAGTAGTTCGGATACTTCATGCATCATATGATGAACTTTACCTTCTTCGCTTCTTGGAAGCGTACTAAGCAAAGTGTTATTATCTATTGCTCTTAACAGCCTATGAGCATTGAATCCTCTTTTACTTTGAAAACTTACGGGCTGCTGTATAACCATTTTTTCTTTAGGGCCTTTTTTAAATTTCAGTCGCTGAACCTCTTTGATATCAACTCCTATAAATTCATGAGACTTTAATCTTTGACCTGCATATTTTGATAAAGGATAAATGATATAAGCATTTTTAAAATCAGGTGCTTGAGGAGGGATCTCTTCTTTGCTATGTAAATAATGAGAGAGGTATGTATTGATTTCTTGGAAGCCATCATTATTCTTTGCTATTGCAACAAACAACTGATCCACTCCATTTCTAAAATCAATGCCTAGAATAGGCTTGACCTCATATTTTTCAGATAAACGTACAAACTCTAAACAGGCAGAAGTACTATTTATATCAGTTAAGACTAATGATTTAACACCTTTTGCTTCAGCTAATTGTAGTAATAACTCTGGTTTAATTGTACCATATCTCATACTATAGCATGAATGTGTGTTTAAATACATAAGCAATGATTTATTGAATAAATATATAAAAATAATTCTAATTAAATTAGCATTCTACTTAAAATAGATTTTATATATTTGAATCAATTCTTTTGCTAAACACATATCATAT
>JALEGO010000651.1 GCA_022763165.1 Flavobacteriales bacterium | reverse complement strand
TTTGAAAAAATCTTGAATAGAAAGATTATCCTGTTGGATATTTAGAATTTTGCCATCTCCAGAAGGTATACTTGTGGCGGGTTTTCCGATTACGATTTTTGCATCTTGAACATTTGCGTTAATGGCTGTGGTGCTGAGTTCAGGTTTCTTGTGTTGGTATTCTTTTGATGGACCGTGTTCAGCTATGGAATCATTTTTTGCAAAGGGCAGAATTCCGTATCCTAGTCTAGATTTTTTTTTTTGATCCATTTGAGTAATGGATGCAAGTTTCATTAGCGAGAGTTCTACAGTCAGCCTCTTGTTTTTGCTCAGTCTGTAACTGTTTTCACACTCATAGCATATTTCAATTCCAGATTTGATAAAGTTAGGTTGACAATTTTCGGCCTGACTGCTATATTGGCTTTTCAATTGCTCTCCTACTTCCAACAGGAACAGAGTCTCGGGATTCTTGCATACTAAGATGTCCCTCAGATGTTTCGCTAGGCCCGCAATAAAGTCTTGGCCATCAAAACCCAATTGAAGTATTTTATCAAAGGTTTGGAGACAACCTGAAATATTATTTTCTAAAGCCATATCCACGATTTCGAAGAAGAAACCATAATCAAGGATGTTTAAATTTTTAACAACCTTTTCATAAATGACCTCATTATTTGTGAAATTGGATAATTGATCAAACATAGAGAGCGCATCACGCATCGCTCCATCCGCCTTTTGACCAATAAGGTAAAGTGCGTCAGAATCGTATTTGATATTTTCCTTTTCGGCAACAAAGGACAGATGTTGTGCGATATCGGTAATCTGAATTCGCCTAAAATCGAAAATCTGACATCTGCTCAATATTGTGGGCAGGATTTTGTGCTTTTCTGTAGTTGCCAGAATGAAAATGGCGTGTGCTGGAGGTTCTTCAAGCGTTTTTAAAAAAGCATTGAACGCAGCTGTTGAAAGCATGTGAACCTCATCTATAATGTAAACCTTATGCGTTCCCTGTTGGGGAGCAAATCTAACTTGGTCAATCAGAGATCTGATGTCATCAACAGAATTGTTGGATGCTGCATCTAGCTCATAAATATTTAGAGATTGATTGTTCTCAAAGGTTTTACAAGATTCACATTCATTGCAAGGTTCAATATTTTCCTTGAGATTTTGACAATTGATGGTTTTGGCTAAAATCCGCGCACTTGTAGTTTTTCCGACTCCTCTAGGTCCACAAAAAAGAAAGGCCTGGGCAAGTTTGTTGTTTTTTATGGCTGTTTTTAGGGTGTCAGTGATATGGGCCTGTCCTACAACCGAGTCGAAGGTAATAGGCCTATATTTTCTTGCTGATACTATAAAATTCTCCATAATTTGAGGGCTTCAAAGATAAGTTAAAAATGATGAGCAAGACAAAGGATGTTGAAAACTTGAGTTGAAGGGGTCAACTAAAATTATTTCGTCTGATAAGGATCAGTTTTTGAGAAAGGTTCCAATTCTTTCTCCAGTCGACAAGTGGTAAATTCCATCGGGTAGATTTGAAACATCTAAACTAACAGTTCCAGATGAAATTATTGGTCTTATTCTGATTCTTTGCCCTAATTGGTCAAATAGTTCAATATTATGTTTTGAGTCTAACTCACTACGAAATTGAATCACTGAGGAAGTTGGGTTTGGATATAGAAGCAACTTTTGGTCGAGCTCATACTTGAAAATGATAGAGACTTTTTCTGAGAAAGAACTCGTGCCATCAAAATCAACTTGTCTGAGTCTATAATAACAAAGCCCTTCTATGGGTTTATCATCAATAGCATTATATTTTAGCATGGTGTTCGAATTACCAGCTCCAGATACAATAAATAAAGTTTCCCAAGATTCACCATCCACAGATCTTTGAACTTCAAAGAAGTCGTTATTTATCTCAGTTGCAGTGCTCCATATAAGGTCAACGTGATTTTCGTTTTGATAGGCGTTAAATTCTACCAATTCTATAGGTAGTAGGAAACAATCTTTGGCATCTCCTACGAAACTCCAATTGTCGTTTGTGGCTAAAGCCGATCTTGCGGCCTCTCCATTACAATAGCTTAAACCAGCCGCTCCTAGAGTTACATTTGGCTGCACTGCCATTGTAGAGCCACCTGATGACACACCGGTTTTTGCAGCAGCAGTCTCTGCCCATCCCATGAGTAGCAAGTCATAATTTGTCATGCTCATACCGCAGTTATCCAGCATGGAAATCATGAGCGTAACCCCAGAAATATCCCATGCACTTAAATTTTGATCAAATGCTGATGCTCCAGAAAACATGGCTATGGTATTGGTTGCATTTGCCATGTTCCAAGTTGAAATATCCTGGTTAAAGGAAGTTGCCAGAGAAAACATTCCAATGAAGTTAGAGGCACTTGTTACATTCCAACTACTTATATCTTGATTGAAAGCAGAAGCTCCATTGAAAAAAGTACTGAATGACCCATTGTTACTCACATTCCAATTTCCGATATCTTGGTTGAACACGCTGGCTCCAGAGAACATAGAGTTCATAATGGTCCCACTTGAAACATCCCAATCTCCAATATCTTGATTGAAAGAAGATGCTCCTTGAAACATGAGGGCAAAAGAAATTACGTTACTTACATCCCAATCACCAATGTCTTGATTAAAAGTGGAAGCCCCTGAAAAGGTAGCATTCAGATTGGTAATATTAGATACATCCCAGTCTCCAATTGACCCATTGAAATTAGAACAATCTTTAAACATTAATCCCAAATCTGTGACCAGGGAGAGGTCGGGTTTGT
This sequence comes from Flavobacteriales bacterium, assembly GCA_022763165.1. Classification (GTDB taxonomy): domain Bacteria; phylum Bacteroidota; class Bacteroidia; order Flavobacteriales_G; family JALEGO01; genus JALEGO01. The sequence continues at coordinate 5,384 of JALEGO010000651.1, read as the reverse complement.
CTGTAGTGTTTAAAACCAAATTACTACATCCATTGAATGCAGTGTTAAATGATACCCAAGTTATTGAACCCCATTGCTCAATCGATAGCAGCTTTAAGGGGTCATTGCTGCCACCAAACTGAATTCGAAAAAAGTCTCCAGAAATTTTGAGTTCATAGGTTCCTGCACTGGGGAATGTTATAGTATTGGTTCCACTTAGCGTTGTCGATCCATTATTTGCAGGATTTCCAACTTCTTCCCATTCCACCAAATAGCTTGTTCCGGTAGCTGGCAAGATGATTTGGTTATCATTTGAAGTTCCAGTATTATCAGTTTTCCATCTTGTTATGAATTTGGTTAATTCACAATCTTTTGCATCACCATTTATGGTCCAAGTATGGTCAGAAATCAAACGTCCTCTTTCCGTTTCGGAGTTGCAATAAAATAAGCCAGTTGCTCCAAGCGTTACATTGTTTTGGACAGCTTGAGATTCCCAGCCTATTAAAGTATTGTCATAATTGGTAATGTCCATAGCTGAGTTATCTAACATATTATCCATTTGCGAAACAGAAGTGACGTTCCAACCACCGAGATTTTGGTTAAATGCGCTTGCCCCAGAAAACATGAATCTCATATCCGTAACACTGCCAGTATTCCAATTTGATATATTCTGGTTAAAACTAGTCGCTTGGTAAAACATTGTAAGCATTGTATTCACACTTGAGGTGTTCCAGTTTGATATGTTTTGATTGAAAGCTGGAGCTTGATAAAACATGGATGCCATGTCGGTAACACTGGAGGTATTCCAGGAATTTAGAGGTTGATTGAAAGCGAGTGCCTGATTGAACATGCCGTTCATATTTTGAACATTTGCCGTATTCCACCCATTGATATTTTGATTAAATGCATCAGCTCTACCAAACATCCCTTGCATTGTGATTACACTTGTAGTATTCCAATTTCCTATATCCTGGTTGAAAAGACTTGCTATACCGAACATTTGACTCATGTTTGTTACATTGGCTGTATTCCATGATCCAATATCCTGATTAAAACCACTAGCTCCTAAGAACATTCCAGACATATTAAGTGCTGATGAGGTGTTCCAATTACCAATGTCCCCATTAAACCCGCCTGAATATGTAAACATGAGGTTGAAGTCCGTAACATTCTTTACATTCCAATCAGAAATATTTCCATTAAATAAGGGGCAAGTTGCGAAAGCTCGGCTCATGTCTGTTATGGTGTTCGTATTCCAGTGATTTAGATCGGAATTCATCACACTACAGCCGTTAAACATCCCACTAATCGAAGTTACACCTGAGAGATCGGGGGCGTCTGTAGCGTTTATTACCATTTGATTACAGGCTGTGAAGGCATCTGTGAAATCTGCCCAAGCTATACTTCCCCATTGCTCTATACTTCTGATCTCATGGGTCCCTCCGAAATAATTGAAATCAATCCTAGGAAAGTTTCCTCTTAACCGAATCGTGTATGTCCCCACAGCCCCAAAGTCATGAGTCACATCTCCAGTAATACCTAGTTGATCGAAAGTGCCGTCATTGTCCCAGTCCACATCATAATTATATCCTCCTCCGGTTGTATTGATAGTTATATCCGTATTTGTACCTTCACCAACAGTAAACCAAGTGGTTACAAAATGAGTTAAATCACAATCTTTCGCATCACCGGAAATATTCCAAGTGTGATCCGAGATTAGACGACCTCTCTCAGTTTCACCATTGCAATAGTTCAGACCAGTAACTCCAAAACTCACATTATTTTGGACTGCTTGTGCCTCCCATCCAATTAAGGTTTTGTCGTAGTTGGTGATATCCATTCCCGAATTGGAAAAAAAATGAAATAAATTGTCTGCTCCTGAAATATCCCAACCGCTCAAATCTTGATTGAAGGCGCTTGCATTGAAAAACATAAAGGCCATGCCAAAAAAGCCACCGATATTTCCACTTACATCAAATCCACTTACATCTTGGTTAAAGCTTGATGCTCCTGAGAACATTGACCCAAATCTTTGTCCCGAACTTGTATTCCACCCGCTAATGTCTTGATTAAATGAAGAGGCATTAGCAAAGGTGTAGTCAAAATTTGTTACTGAACTAGTATTCCAAGAACTGATGTCTCCATTGAAAGCCGTTGCACCCTGAAACATATCACTTATATCTGTTACGGATGAAGTATTCCAATTTAGATCTTGGTTGAAACTGGTTGCATCTTGAAACATGCTGTTCATATCTTGTGCAGATGATGTATTCCAACTACCTACATCCTGATTGAATGAGGATGCACCATTGAACATGTCCCCGAAATCTTGAACGCTACTTGTATTCCAACCGCTGATATCTTGGTTGAAGGAGGTTGCGCGATAAAACATGTTTGAGAATGAAGTGACACTTCCAGTGTTCCAATTACCGATATCACTATTAAAGTCTGACGCCTCGTAAAACATTAAGTTCATAGTGGTAACATTGGAAACATCCCAATTCCCAATGTAACCATTGAAAGAACTGGCACGAAAGAAGGCGGAAGACATTTGTGTGACTCCCGAAACGTCCCACCCCGAGAGGTCCTGATTAAAATCTGTGGCTTCTTCAAATGCAGCATTCATTTCAGTGAGGCTCGAAGTATTCCAAGAGCCGATTGGCTGATTAAATGATGAGGCACCAGAAAACATGGCGTTAAATCTTGTCACATTGCTTACATCCCAAGAGCTAATATCCTGGTTAAAGCTACTCGCATTGTAAAACAAATAGAGAAAATCAGTACAGCCTGAAACATCCCAGGTACTGATATCACCATTAAAGGATGAAGCACCATCAAAAGCTCTACCTATACCGGTTATATTTGAAGTATTCCAGCCACTTAAATCTCCGTCAACCAAAGGACAATTCCTAAATAAGTTTCCAAGGCTTGTAGGGTTTGGGAGATTAGGGTTATCTGTTGCATTATATTGCAGGTTAACACAATTTTGAAAAGCAAAACCAAAAATATAATTCTGGCTCCCCCATGCTTCTATTGAGATCAGCTTTGCTTCATCACCAGTAGACCCAAACGTTATGCCATTGAAGGTGCCTGCTCCGGCTAGAATGCTAACTTCATATGTCCCTGAACTTGGGAATGTGACGGTGGTGGTGTTGGTGCCAGTAGTAGATCCTGAATTAGCAGGAACACCCACCTCAACCCAATTGATGGTGTAGTTCGATCCAGACGCAGGTATAATAATTTGGGTGTTGGACGAACTACCAGGTAAAGTTGTCGTCCAGCGCGTTACAAATGCTTGACTCAAACATATGGAGGGAATCAAGATACTTAAAATGCCTGTAATTAAAACTCTTAGCATACTTTTACTACGTAAGTTTAATGGAAATTGTTGCAATCAATTTATGAACAAATAAAGTCCTTCTGATTAGTCCAGAATAATGATTTGTTCAAGGTTTTGTTATCAGTTTAGAATTCCGTACATTTGCACCCTTAAAAAATTAAACTTTATGAATCGTTACGAAACTGTTTTCATTATGACTCCCGTTTTGTCTGAAGATCAGGCGAAGGAAACAGTAAATAAGTTCAAGGACATTCTAAAGGAAAACAAGGCTAAAGTAATTCACGAAGAAGATTGGGGATTACGAAAACTTGCTTATCCTATTCAAAAGAAGTCAACTGGATTCTACTATTTACTGGAATTTGAAGGAGCAGGAGATGTTATTAAAAATTTTGAACTCCAATTCAGAAGAGATGAGAGAATCATCAGATTTTTGACTGTTAAAATGGATAAGCACCATGTTTCTTTCGCAGAAGGAAGAAGAACTGGTGAAAAGAAGAAAAAGATGCCTGAATTAGAGGCAGTAACTATTTAAAAATAGATTATGGCAGATTCATCAGAAATAAGGTATTTGACCCCTATCAATATTGAAATCAAAAAGAATAAATATTGTAGGTTTAGAAAGAATAGAATTAAGTATATCGATTACAAAGACCCAAAATATCTTTTGAACTTTATCAATGAGCAAGGTAAAATTCTTCCGAGAAGGATTACCGGAACCTCTTTGAAGTATCAAAGGAAAGTTGGAGTTGCTGTTAAAAGAGCAAGACATATTGCTATTTTACCATATGTAAGTGATTTAATGAAGTAGGCTATGGAAGTAATTCTTAAAACAGATATAGAAAAGTTAGGTTCTCAGGACGAGTTAGTTACTGTGAAGCCAGGATATGGAAGAAACTTCTTGATACCAAAGGGGTTTGCTATTTTAGCAACGCCTTCCATTAAAAAGATGCACGAAGAAACATTGAAACAAAGAGCTCACAAAGAGCAAAAGGTGTTAGATGAAGCAGCAGCATCAGCCAAGAAGCTTAAGGAAATGTCCGTGAAAGTCGGTGCTAAAGTTGGTGAAGGTGGAAAGATTTTCGGATCGGTAAATGCCTTACAACTTGCAGATGCATTGAAAAAACTTGGTTACAGTGTGGATCGTAAGAATATCAAAATTCAAAACGAACCCATTAAGCAAGTAGGATCTTATCAAGCTGAAGTGAAGCTTCACAAATCAGTAACAGAAACGATTACGTTCGAAGTTGTTGAAGAATAAGCTGAACTTGAAAGAATATAAATATTTTAATAAAAAGGATCCGTCAGTTGGCGGATCCTTTTTTTATTTTTGCACTTAAAATTAGTCTAATATGATTTTTGACATTGAAATGATTAGAGAGGTTTATTCAAGATTTCCTGAGCGTGTACAGGCAGCTCGAAATATTTTGAACAAGCCCTTGACTTTGGCGGAGAAGATATTATACACACACCTTTATGATGGATCAGCGAAGACTGCGTTCGAAAGAGGAAAATCTTACGTGGATTTTGCACCTGATAGGGTAGCATGTCAAGATGCCACAGCGCAAATGGCCCTTTTGCAGTTTATGCAGGCAGGAAAAAGAAAAGTAGCAGTTCCAACAACTGTTCACTGTGATCACCTTATTCAAGCTAGAATAGGCGCTGATAAGGATTTACAAGAGGCTATTAATAAGAGTAACGAAGTTTTTAATTTTCTTGGTTCTGTATCGAATAAATACGGAATAGGATTTTGGAAACCAGGAGCAGGAATTATCCATCAAGTTGTATTGGAAAATTATGCATTTCCTGGAGGAATGATGATCGGAACTGATTCTCACACCGTAAACGCAGGAGGCCTGGGAATGGTTGCAATAGGCGTTGGAGGAGCTGATGCAGTGGATGTCATGGCAGGAATGCCTTGGGAACTGAAGTTTCCTAAGTTGATCGGTGTTAAGTTGACCGGAAAATTAAGCGGTTGGACTGCGCCAAAAGATGTTATTCTTAAAGTGGCTGGAATTCTAACGGTAAAAGGTGGTACTGGTGCAATTGTAGAGTACTTCGGAGAAGG
>JALEGO010000650.1 GCA_022763165.1 Flavobacteriales bacterium | reverse complement strand
TGTCAACCAGAAGCCAGTATTGGTGGCAGAATAAATTGTGATATCTATGGGACTCATTACATCCACGCTTACAACGAAGCAACAGGAATAAAAGAGTGGCATTGGACCCCACTACAAAATCTTGGACCGAATGTAAATGGAGATAGGAGCTGGGAAGGGCAACCCTCCTTATCGGCTGATGGTAAAACGCTATATTTTGCAAGTGCAAGAGAAGATAGCAAAGGAACGGATATATATTACACTCAAAAGGATAGAAACGGAAAGTGGCAAAAGGCTGTTAACGCAGGAGAACCAATCAACACAGACGGCAATGATAAAGCTCCATTTATCCATTCTGATAGTCAAACACTGTATTTTGCCTCTGAAGGTCATATGGGATTTGGTGGTTTTGATGTCTATTTTACTAGAAAAGACAAAAATGGTAAGTGGATCGAACCTAAGAATTTAGGATATCCAATAAATACACAGAATGATGAACATGGGTTCGTAGTTAGCACTGATGGTAAAAAGGTTTTCTATGGTTCTGAAGTGAACAAAAGAAAAGGTACTGGCTTAGATATTTTCTCTTTTGAATTGTATAAAGATGCAAGGCCAGAGCATGTAGTTTTTGTGGAAGGTGATGTCAAAGATGAAGTGGGTGCCATACCCGTGAATGCAAAGGTGGAATTGAAAAACACTAAAACCAAAGCTGTCCAGTTATTTGATGTTGATTCGAATGATGGTCACTTTGCTGCGGTTATTCATGTGGAGGAAGATGAACCCATTGTCATGAATATCAAGGCTGAAAACAAAGTATTTAACTCCAGTTTAGTGGAACCAAAGGAGGATATTTTTCAGGAAGTAGAAGATATTAAACTTGAGGATATTGAAATAGGAAAGCCTTATAAAATGAACGATATACGTTATGCTTCAAATTCTTCAGAAATCAATGAAGAATCCAAACTCGTTTTGGATGAGTTCATATCCTATTTAAACGAGAATGAAAATTTGAAGATTAATATTAGAGGGCATACAGATAATGTTGGTTCACATTTCGATAATATGGCGCTTTCGGCCGATCGTGCGTTCTCTGTTATGGAATATCTTCTTGATAACGGAGTGTCAGGTCAAAGACTTAAATTCGAGGGTCTTGGAGAAACTGAACCACTCGCTTCTAATGAAACAGAGTTTGGAAGAAGACTTAATAGAAGAACCGAGTTTGTTATTACTGGACTCTAAACTGTAACTTCCATTTTCAATTAGCGTAGAAAGCCTGGTGAATTTATATCGGGTTTTATTATTTTTTGCAATCTTAATTATATTCTCTACTAAGGTAAAGTCAGAGAAGACTTCTTTCGATGAGTTTACAGAGATTCTGGTAGAAGATACCTTATCCGTTAGTCAATTCATAGATTCTATAGATTTGTCTGATTACGTTCTTCTTAAGAGTGTTACTGACACCTTTGTTGAAAGAGTATCTTCAGTCAAACCAGAACTTCAAAAATTCTATCTCAATAAGAGTTTTGAATGTCTCTCTTTTTTGGGACATGCCAATGATAACATAAATGAAGCAATAGTATTTAATAAGAGAGGCATAGCTCTGGCTCGGAAATTTGGCATCAAGCAATTTGAAGCCAACTTTCAGGCAAATTTAGGTATTATACATGATTGGAAGGGGGAAACTGATTCTTCTTATACGGCCTATAAAATGGCCTTGGATATTTCAAGAGAAATTAATGATGAAGAAGCAATCGCACATACTCTTGTCAATCTTGGTGATGTTCTAATGACTCAAGGAAATTACAAAGTAGCACTTTCTTGTTATGATGAATCTTTGGAAAATTTCACCAAAATAGGTTTACTTTCCGGTCAAGTCAGAGCCTTAAATGCCAAAGCATATGCTTTTCTCGAGCTCAAACTTCCCAATGAAACTGAAAAGCTTGCAGTTCACGCTTTCAATCTGGCTGATTCTATTGATGATGAACTCAATAAGTTTAAAGCTAATTATCTCACTGCAATAGTTTGGCAAATGAGAGCCAAATATCGAGAATCTAATTTGTTTTTAGCAAAAGCAAAACTTTGCGGAAAAAAGTGGAATCATGGTATCTCTGTGGCTATGACACATATCAAAACAGGGGATAATTTTCTTTCACTTCAAATGAACGATTCGGCTTCTATTTATTTTGACAGTGCAGCCTTTATTTTAGAAAAAACGCCCTCTCAATTTCACAATGGTTTACTAAATCATTCTAAAGGAAAATTGTTTTTATCACTTGGTGAAGATCAAAAGGCCCTAAATCATCTGGAAAGGGCTTGGGAGTACCTAGAGAATTCTAATGCATTTAAACCTCTTTCGGAAACGTCAAAACTGTTGAGCAATATATATCTTGAAAATGGTAATAAACATTTGTCTTTTAAGTATTTAAAAACTTATTCTGAGATTCAGGACAAATTGAATAACCCTGAAAATAGAACAAAGGCATTGGTTTATATACACGAATCTGTTAAGCGGGATGCAACAACACAGCTTAAACAGAGTCATCAATCCATAAACGATAAAGATTCAAGTTTAATTCAAAGTCAAAAGGAAGAACTCAATTTTAGACTTTACTTTATATACTTCCTGATAATAGGATCTGTCTTAATTGCTCTTTCTATGATCTTTCTATTCAGGCAAGTTCAGTTAACAAAACAAAAAAATGCGATCATCATAGACCAAAAAGATCAAATTGAACAACAACATATTGAAATTCAGGATAGCATTAACTATGCTGAAAGAATTCAGAATGCATTGTTAAATCAGAATGATGATTGGCATAAAATAGGTCAAAAGAGTTTTGTTTTCTTCAGACCTAGGGATAAGGTGAGTGGTGATTTTATGTGGTCTTTTTATGATGAAAATTCCAATAAGTCTTTCTTTACAGTTGCCGATTGTACCGGTCATGGTGTACCTGGGGCATTCATGAGTGCAATTGGTATATCCTTACTCAATGAGATTATTTTCGAACAAAAGATTAGAGAGCCCAATCAAATTTTGGAGCGAATGCGTCAACGAATTGTGAACATGATAAGTAAAAACAAAACTGGTGATATCAAGCATAAGGATGGTATGGACATAACTGTTGGAAGTATAGATCACGAAAATCTTATGTTGACATATTCAGCAGCGAACAATCCATTATATTTAGTGACAAGTAGAGACTTGAATGAGGAATTTATGAAACCACAAGCGACTAAAATTGATGATTTTAAATTGTATGAATGCTTGCCAAATAAAATGCCTGTAGGTTATCATCCTTCCGTTTTCAAAAAAACGTTTATTCAACATTCGCTTCAACTTCAAAGAGGAGACAGTATATACCTATCTTCCGATGGTTTTATGGATCAGTTTGGAGGTGAAAGATCAAAAAAGTTCGGTAAGCGTAGATTCAAGAAACTTTTACTCGAACTGGTAGTTTCAAATGAAAAGGACCAAGCGCAGAGGTTAGATAGCATATTGAAGGACTGGATTGGGCAATCGGACCAAATAGATGATATTTGCGTTGTTGGAATAAGTATCTAAAAGAGCGAATTGAAGTTAATCTATAACCTAAGACTAATAATGATACTTTGCATGTGTTCAACTCAAAGTAAAGCTCAGCAATACGGGTTATTTAAAGAAGTTCAGGGCAGGATCACTCCAAAATCAATTATTTCTACCCCGGCCAACATTTTTTTTGCTCAAAACATGATGTATTCTCATACAATCACTGCCTATGACACCAATGGAACATTGCTCAAGACGATATCTGATTCAATGTCTTTTGTAAAAGGTATGGATAATATTTATGGAGCACCGGTAGAGGCTGATTACACCAGAGACGGTAAATTCATTTGGGTGTCCAACTATCAAATGTACGGTGACGAATACATGAACCCTGGTGGAGACGGATGTTCAATGAGTAAGACTTATGATGAAAGCTTTATTTATAAAATAGATGTAAAAACTTTAAAAAAGGTGGGATATGCAAAAGTCGGAAGTGTCCCAAAATACATTGCAGTAAGTCCGAACAATGAATTGGTACTTGTATCAAATTGGTGCAGTGGAAGTGTCACCATCATTGATAATGAGTCTCATTTTGAAAGATGTGAGATAACTGTTGGACGTTTTCCTAGAGGAATTGCAATCAACAAAACTTCTGATACTGCATATGTAGCCGTAATGGGAAGTGATTATATCTCGGTACTTGATTTGAAAAAAATGCTAGTATTAGACTCTATTTTTGTGGGAAGAGGACCACGGCATCTCTGTCTCGACAATAAATCAAACTTGCTTTATTGTACTATAAACAATGAAGGGAAAATCTGTAAAATAAACTTAGCTAGTAAGGATGTTGAAAAGAAATATGTTGGTAGACTGCCTAGATCAATGGTTCTGGATACTGTGCAGCAAATTTTACACATTGTGTGTTATGGTGAGAATAAACTGGTAGCATTGGATCAAAATCTTCAATTGATACAAGAACATAATACGAATCATCATCCTATTGGTGTAACTTATGATCATAAAAACAATAGAGTTTGGGTGGCTTGTTACAGTGGGTCAATACAACTGTTTGATTGGAAAATAAAAATAGGAGGAGAGCCTCAGGAGAAAATTGTCGGTGAAAGTTACCCAGTTTCAGCTGTCTTGAAGCGGTTTAACATTGTTATAGGATCATTTGGAGTTCAAGAAAATGCGGAAAGGCTTGTGCAAAATTCTCATGCGCTAGGGTATGAGAGTAGGTATTTTAAAAGATCTAATAACATGTATACAGTAGTTTGCGCGAATTTTGATGATTTAGAGATCGCGATACAAGCTTTGTATAAAGTTCAAGAAGATTATCCCTCAGCTTGGCTTCTTAAGCAGTAATAGTTTCAAATCTTTTTTACTTTTGCACAAATACTCTAAAGTTATGCGTTTCATTTTTAAATTTACATTGTTATTAGTTAGCACATTAG
>JALEGO010000649.1 GCA_022763165.1 Flavobacteriales bacterium | reverse complement strand
CAGTCTTTTGGGTAATGAATAATGGGAAATCCATTTCTAGCATTGAGCTGATTGAACTGCAATAGCCCAGTTAAATGATCCCGATCTGCATGTGAGACAAAGATCTGGCGAACTTTTCCAGATTTTTGGGTAAGTGCTGAGATCACTCCATCACCTGCATCAAACAGTAAACCATAATCTTCAACAAAGTACCAGGTTGAGAATAATGCTGTGGAGTAACCGGTAATCTTTAGACTCATTTTTGCAGTATTTCGAAATTCTTTTATTAAAACGGAGGTTCATTCCCTCCACATTGTCCATAATTTCGTAGAATAAAAATCAAAATCTCCCACTAGTTTAAATCCGTAACGTTCATAGAGTTTAATGTTTATGATTTTACCTGTTTCTAGATACCCGCCAATTCCTTTTTTTTCTTGAAGTTTCTGATATTCAGATAGCAGTTTGCTGCCGATACCTTTACCTTGGTAGCCTGGCGCTACGCATACCGGACCAACATGATAGTGTTCTTGAGTAGGTTCTAATTTGCTGGATGCGTTATGAAACTTTAAAAGTCTTATAAATGAACCTCTAACTGCTAACAAGAAAGGAACAATCATTTTTGCTCTTTCTTTAAAACCTAATTTGAACTGATCGCTATGTACACAAGATAAAACGCCAACCGGCTTATTGTTAATCTTTGCTACATAATTGATCCTCCATGATTGATCTAAAATCACTTTGAACATTTTTGTGCTTCTCTTCAGGGCTTTTTCAAAGCTTATTGGCCACATTTCTAGAATATGCGGTCCTGGATTGGTCAGAAATGCTTTTGCAGTCAATGCCGCAACTGCATTTAAATCGTCCTTAGTCATTGATTCAACAATAACTTCATATTCATTAGTTAAATCAGAATGCATCTTCATTCATTCTCTAAACAAGATACTATAATGTTAGGATAGTCTTCTCAAGACTTTAGAATTTCCATTTTTTAATTATGGCAATTCCAATTTAGTTATTCATCCACTCTCACGGATATTTTGTCCAATCTTATTGTTTTGAGACTAAAACTGTTTTTGTAATCAAGTTATTGTCACTTGAAATTTTTAAAAAGTATAGGCCTTCGGATAATGAAGAGATACTGATAGCAGAATTACTTTCTGTGAGGATGGACGAAATGACCATTTGCCCTTGTGCATTGAAAATACGAGCAACCGCATTGGCTTTATGTCCTCTAACAAAAAATCTATCCTGGGCAGGATTTGGAAAGATGGTTAATCCATTCTTAGGTTCATATTCGTTAGTGCCTGTTGTCGGAAATACTTCTCGAACAGGCAATCCTGTCCATGGACAAAAGCTTCCAAGAGAGCCAACCCAATAGGCAGTGTCTGAATCTAGATCAGAGTACGGACAACCATCACATACTTCAATTGAGGCATCTACTAAGCCCCACTGGTCTGGAACAAAGTGCCATAAAAACCAGTGAGAAGCATTTCGATTATGACCTCCGTCACCATAATCTATAGTGCCAGCAATGAACTTTCTTTGCGAAAGAGGTCTAGACAAGTGGGCAAGAACCGTGTCAATCAATACCTGATCAGTCGCTGCCGCAATAAAAGTTGTATCCTGCCAGTTTCCATGACCGCAATTTGTTCTGAATTCAAAGAACCTTGTGGTCTGAGCCTGTGACAGAAACCCTGATCCTAGAACAAATGTTAATAGTAGTATTTTGAACATTTTATATTGTTATTGAGTAAATTTACCCATCATGATGGTTAGTTTAGAACAGTATAAAGTAATTTCTTACTTACTTAAATTAGCTTCAATAGTTTAACATAATTGAACATATGAAATCCTTTCAAACGATTCTGGACGAATTTGTAGAAGTGCCTTACAACTCTTTTTTCCATCTTACCAAAACAATTTCAGTGTTTAGTCAAAACAGTTCAGGAAATACTTCTGAAGAGGTTCTAAATGCATTTAAAGTGTTGATAGAAAACCCTGTGCAAAATTTCGATAAATTTGGTTTTAACTATATAAACCCCGTTTCTTTTGAACACAATGAAGCCTGTAAAATCGTGGCCGAAACTTACGAGTCCAAAAATAAGATTGCCGTTGAGTTAAAGGCGACTTCTGAAGGTGAAGTTGCAATGACAGCAACTTTTATGGCCACAAGGACTTTTATAAAAATGGGCGTTAGAATATATGACAATGAATTAATTGACAATCTTGGAATAGAATCTTTGATTACTTGGGCAAAAGAAATGCACCGGAACTTACCCAATGCTGTGATAATTAAAGTGGGTTGTTTTGGTAGCTTTCTTGAATCATTTTATGAAGACAATAACTTGCCAATTTCTAAACCTCCGTTTGGAGACTGTATGGATTGGTATGGAATCTATGCAACTAGAGGTTTTTTGTCGAGGTTTGACAAGGATGAAGTGTTAAATCTTCCAGCTTTTGAAGTAATTGAACTTGAGAATGACTTTATTGAAATCCGTGCTTTTGAAAACCCATCGAATTTTGAAGAAGTCGAAAAAAGAAGTGCAGAGATCAGCAACCATCTCAATACAATTGCCAAAAAATCAGAACATGAATTGAAGTACAGCATTATTAATGGGAAGATATATTATCACAGAGAGAAAACGGAGTAATTCAGTTGAGAAGCTTCTTTAGCATTATTTGTATTTTTGCAATATGAAAATAAAAACGGTAGTCAAATTACCGCTGATATTATCAGCAGTCTTAATATGGTTTAGTATTTCTCTATATGCACAGCAAGACCTTCTTTTTTGCGGTGCTGATGAAATGCGAATATCAACTTTAGAAAAGAACCCAAGCGTTGCAAGTGCTGTGATTCAGAGAGATATATGGTTAGAGTCTTTTACACAAAATTTTGTAGATCAATACCGCTCTACAGGGCCTTACATCATTCCAGTTGTTTTTCATGTTATCCACAACAATGGTCCTGAAAACATTAGTGATGCACAAATTATTGACGGAATTCGTGTATTGAACGAGAGGTTCCAGAAAAAATCAGCGGATACAAGCGTAATTGTTGCTGATTTCAAACCATTGCATGCTGATTGTGAGATTGAGTTTAGACTTGCAGGTACAGATCCGGATGGCTTTTGCACTGACGGAATCAATAGAATTGAATCTACCCTAACCAATACCGGAGATCATGAAGTCAAGTCACTTATTCAATGGCCTACAAATATGTACCTGAACATATATGTTGTGAAAAATGCAGCAGGATTAGCAGGACATGCTATGTGGCCTTCAGATGCGGATACCATTCCTGCCTGGGATGGTATTGTCATGAGCTCAGATTATGTTGGTGCAATAGGAACTTCAGGGCCTACAAAATCAATTGTAATTGCGCATGAAGTAGGACACTATTTGAACCTCCATCATATCTGGGGAGGGAATAACGTTCCTGGCTATTATTTTCTTCCATGTGCGGACCCGAATAAGGATTGCACAATTGATGACTATGTAGCGGATACTCCTCCGACAATTGGCTGGCAAAGTTGTAATCTTTCTGGAAGCACTTGCGATTCTACTTTGGACAATGTCCAAAATATGATGGAATACTCT
>JALEGO010000648.1 GCA_022763165.1 Flavobacteriales bacterium | reverse complement strand
TTACAAGTTGTGTGGATTTTTATGATCCTTTACAGGTCGTTGCTTTTGATGATGTAACTATTTGCGAAGGTTCGGATGTACACTTAAGTGCTATGACCTTTGGCGGAAACCCCAATAACAATGTTACGTACTCGTGGGATGGAGGACAAGGTATAGGAGCTAACTATACAACTGCTCCAGCTGGAAGCTTTCCGAATAACCTTCAAATTCAGGTTGTTGCCAGTGATGGTTGCTCTCCTGATGCCGTTGATTTTGTTACGGTGGACTTCTATCCAAATCCTGTACCATATTTTACTCCTGATGTTTCAGAGATTTGCCCTGGAGAGGAACTACTTTTTGAGAATTTAAGTGTTCCTGGCAGTTTTATCGCATGTCATTGGGATTTTGGAGATGGAAATGTTTCTAATGACTGTGAGCTGCAACAAACGGTTAGCTATAGTGAGCCTGGTGTTTATAATATAGCTCTGTCCCTATTCTCTCAACATGGATGTGTAGGAACCTCAACAGGATCTGTTACGGTTCACCCAAATCCCGTAGCTGATTTCAGTACAACAAGTCCTGGCAACCTTCAGGACATGAACGTTGGTTTTCAAGATCAATCTATAGGTAATATCGATGATTGGCATTGGACATTGTTTGACAATGTAGATAATTCCATTGTTTTAGACACTCTAAACGATAATCAATTCTTCTTTGATTACGCTCTTTTCGGTTCACAAGATTTATATGCCATGCAAGACACAGGGTATTATCCAGTTCACTTGGAAGTTACAACGGTACATGGTTGTTCTGCTGATACATTAAAGCATATCAAGATTGACGGTATCGATTTCATCAATATTCCAAATGCATTTTCGCCAAATGGAGATGCTCGAAACGATGAATTCTTTCCTGTGGCCTTGGGCATTGACCCATATGATGACTATGAGTTCCTGATTTTCAACAGGTGGGGAGACTTGATTTTCAGGGGAGATGATTTATATGAAACTTGGAAAGGAAGCACAACAGAAATGACTGACAATGAAGAGGCTCAGCAAGGTGTGTATGTATGGACACTTCAGTATCGCACTCTTGATGGTCAATTAAAAAATGAAATGGGTCATGTGACGCTATTAAGATGATACTATGACACTCGATCAAGGCCATTTTTTTGGGAGGATTTCCTCCCATTAATTTGGCTTACTCAGAATCGGTTGCAAAAATGAAAAGGTTCTTTTCATCTCTCCATTTTATCCAGCCTGATTGAAATTCTCTAGGGTTTTCATCTCCCATTGCTTCACACCACCAGGTGTCCGGCTCTACATGCATCCATTGTCCTTTAATTTCTAACATCGAAATTTGTCTACAATCTTTAATTTCATCGATTACCTTGGAATTCTTTGAAGGACTTTCATGAATTTGATTGTTTAAACTTGACAACAGCATTGCCTCATCCCAATAAGATTTCCAAGAGCGTCTTTTTATGCCCTCCCTTTTTTTGAGGTAACCATAGTAAAATTCATTTTCATTTATAAGTACCTTGTAATAATAAGGAGATTCATCAAGCACTCTAAAAGTCATCCAATTGTGACCTGCGTACAGTGGACTCAACTGCGCATCATCAAATACATCGTAAAAATCTGCTATGCTTATTTCCCCTGTATCATTCACATCAAATACTTCCAGTGGAAATTTCCATTTATTTGTATAGTCATAACAGTTGACATCAATTAGGCCAAAACCAAAAAACTCCTGTCGCTCTTTAGTATAGGTCTGAATTATTTTTTGGTCGCACTCTATAAATGAAAGTACTAGTTTATGCGTTGACACCGATTCCACACTAAACTTGTATGTGCTAAAGCCCGATTTACTATTTTCATCATATGAAGCATCGAGGACAAGTATTGAATCCTGAATTCTAAATCTCCCGTATGATAGAAGATCCCACGTCAATCTTTCAAATTCAGCCTTTTCTTTGAAAACCAACTTACATCTTGAACCCTTTACCGGATCATAGTCGCTGAGTTCTCCTTCACAGCTCCTCAATGTCTTATAATCCAGTTCCCATATCCCGATCAAATTTTCTTTTTCAAATTGTCCATTTGCAAAACCGAAAAGGGGTATTATCATAAGAATCCAGCACAGCTTCATTATCTTTTTTAGATAAGGTTTAAGTCTAAGAAACATTCCATACTTTCAAAAACAAAGTTTAGGAGCGATCCAATTTCATTTTCTTTATGCGTTCTTCTAATGGTTCATTGACTAATCTTTCCCTCAATCGGTCGGCAATTATCGGGAATGAGAATGGAGTAGGTTGTTTAGGTTCAACGAATACAATTTTTGATTTATTGATTCTTTTAAGAGCCTCTCTCAACCGTGTTTCTTCTATTTGATGTTCATAAACCTCTTGAATTGCCTGTCTGTAAAGTAAATTGTCAGGTTCATAATCTCTGAATACATCAAAAAACAATGATGAAGATGCTTGGAGGTGTCGTTCTTTCTTCTTCTTGTTTGGATAACCTTGAAAAACCAAACCGGCAATGCTAGCAATGTCCCTAAATTTTCTTCTGGCCATTTCCGTTGAATTAATGCTTGCCATAAGATCCTGTGTTAAATGGTCTAAAGTAAAGAGATCATTGTCTAGGGCTTCTTGAACAGGTATTGGTTGATCTGCGAGTAATTCGAATCCATAATCTGTAAAAGCCAAGGAAAAAGACATTGGCTGAATCAGAGAAATACGATAACCGTATAGTGAGGAAAGGGCTTCATGAACATTTCGACCCTCGAAAGGATAAATACACAGATGATAGCCATCTTCTGATTGAAAATATTCAATGAGCAGTTCATCTTCCTTGGGCACGTGACTTACTGCTCTTTGTTTATCAAATATTGGGGCAATAACCTCAAGTTCAATATGTTCCTTTTTGCCTTTGACTGCGTCTGCGAGTTTAGCTCTTAGTTGATGACCCAATTGTGAGGACATGGACATCCGGCCTCCACCCCATGCAGGAATCCTACCAGACTTCTTCTTGGAAGGTTTTACAATGACATCCATATCTTTGACCTCTACCAGTTCAAGATAATTTCCTGAAAAGACAAACGTATCTCCAGGAGACATTCTACTAACGAAATACTCCTCTACTTGACCAATTCTTTTACCTCGCTTGTATTTCACGTTCATCATGATGTCACTAACAATGGTTCCAATAGACATGCGGTGTCTCATTGCAGTTCTTCTATTTGTCACTTTGTACAGGCCATCAATCACTTCGACTTTTTTAAATTCATCGTAAGCATAAAGTGATTTTCCTCCTGTAGTTAGAAAGTGTAGTATCCATCTCCATTCTTCTTCATCAAGTGAAGCGAAACAATGAGTAGACAAAATCTCGGGTAGTAGATCATTTGGTTTAAATCCATCAGATACCGCCAAAGTCATGAGGTATTGAATGAGCACATCAAAAGACCTGATATAGGGTATTCTAGCTTCTACGGCACCTGATTGAGCGGCTTCTCTCAGAGCAGCGGCTTCAAGAAGTTCCAAAGAATGGGTAGGAAGAAAGTAGATTTCACTAATTCCTCCTGGTCGGTGGCCACTTCTTCCGGCTCTCTGCATAAACCTAGCAATCCCTTTTGGACCTCCAATTTGTATAACTGTCTCAACTGGGGCAAAGTCCACTCCTAAATCTAAACTTGAGGTACATACTACGGCTTGTAACATTTCCTTTTCTATGGCCTCCTCCACCCACAGTCGAAGTTTCTTATCTATTGAACCGTGGTGCATTGCCATTTGACCAGCTAGTTCAGGTGCTACGGCTAAAAGCCTTTGATACCAAATCTCAGACTGGGATCTTGTATTCGTAAAGATTAAAGTAGTCTTACTCTTTTTTATAATAGGCAATACCTTTTCTAGAAGTTTGATTCCCAGATAACCAGAATAAGGGTATTCTTCGACTGTATCTGGTAAAATCGAGTTTATCTTGATTTTCTTTTCAACATTAGTCTTAATGAGTTTCCATTCTTTGACATGATTTCCAAACAACACATTGGCCGCTTCATTGAGATTTCCGATAGTAGCCGAAATCCCCCAGGTTTTGAGCTTTGGGCGAAGCACTTTTAGTCTGGACAGTGCCAATTCTATCAATACTCCTCTCTTGGATCCGATAAGTTCATGCCATTCATCTACAACAACGGTTTTTAAGTTCTTGAATAGATTTGAATATTCCTTTGTTGAGAGCAGAATGTGTAGGCTTTCAGGAGTTGTAATCAGCAACTGAGGCATGTTTTTCTTTTGGGTTTGCTTCTTTGAAGTACTAGTATCTCCTGTACGAATGTCCACTCTAAAAGGTACCTCTAGGTCTTTTGCAACACGACTTGTAGTGTTCATGATCTCTCTCGTGAGCGCTCTTAAAGGAGTAATCCACATTGCTTGCAGGCCTTTACTGTCTCTAGATTTAAAATCGGGTCCGCAATCATCAATATATTCCCCCAGTATAGGGAACCACAAAGAGTAGGTCTTGCCCATTCCTGTAGGCGCATTTACAATTCCATTCTGATAATTTTCAAAAGCCTTCCAGGACTTCGTTTGAAATTCGTGAGGCTGCCATCCTTTTTGTTCAAACCAGTTCAGAAATATTTTTCGTGTTTCTTTCGTCATCAATGCCTTGATGTGCTAATTTTTGACTTCCTTTTTTAAATACTCAATGGCTTGGTCTAAAGTGGCGTCTTTTCCCAATATATAATCAGAGACCGTTTCTAGGATTTCCACATCCGGTTGAATCCCATAGCCAACAAAATCTCTCCCATCAGGATAGGTATCCCTTTTTGTACAAACTCTTGCATAACCACCTCCAGGCATTTCAAAAATCAAAGGTTGACCAGTACTTCCAAAAGTAGGTTGCCCAAAAACCTTTGCTCTATTTCCTAAATAATCAAGATAAATCATAAAATCTTCAGCTGCAGAAGCAGTATTGTTGCTGATCAACACAACCATTGGTTTTAGAAGTTTTGGAAAATCATCTGCAATGAATAATGTATCGTGTTCACCCTTAATCCAGGAATTTCCTTCTAAGTATTTTCTGTATTGTTCATCTCCTTTCCAGCCTATCGTTGGTATGGGGCTTCCCCAAGCCTTGTATGCTGCCACATGTTCCCTTGTTTTCCAGGTTGATCCAAGGACATATTCTTTATTAGTGAAATACTTTAAGATGTTTGTCCCTACATCCGTCATACCACCTCCGTTTTTTCTTAAATCTAGTATGTATGCTTTGGCTTGGTGTAAGTCTGATAGGCTTTCTTCAAATTCTGAAATTATCTCAGATTTAGAAAAACTGTTTAAACTAACGTAAGCAATCTTATTGTCCAACCATTTGAATTCATAAAGTGGATTATCTTTAGTTTTTAGTCGTCTCTTGTCTTTTGCTAGGGTCAACCTTAATCTCCTGAATTCTCCTTTTGGTGTTCGAATTTTGATATCGAAATAAGTTCCTTCAGTACCCCAAAACATACGTTCAACTGCCCAGTTCCACAAAATATGTGACGTTGATGATGATATTAGCGGGATAACTTTTTCCTTTAAATATACTTCTGTTTCCTGGCCATTGACCTCGATGATTTCGCTTCCTAAGGGTAACTCTTTTGCCGTATGCTTATCCGCTTTAATAACATATACGCCCCCTTCCAAGTTTTTTACCTGAAATGAGAACTCTGCGTATGAGTTCTGTAAGATTAAGGAATCCAGCCTTTTTGGCAGATAGATATTGGTATGACCATCCTTGAGTAAGGCACAAAACCGTTGCAGTTCATTGTAGTATTCAAGGTCATTAGTGGTTTGACTAACTTTTTGAATGTAAGATTGATATGCACTATCCCAGTTTAAGTTTGGAACTTGATCAAAAAATGCAAAGTTGTAATTTACTTCTTGCCAGAACTTGGAGAGGCCATAAATCTTTTGCTTAGTGCTGATTGTGTTTAGATCTCCCTGTGAATTAACTGCAAATGATATATAC
This sequence comes from Flavobacteriales bacterium, assembly GCA_022763165.1. Taxonomy (GTDB): domain Bacteria; phylum Bacteroidota; class Bacteroidia; order Flavobacteriales_G; family JALEGO01; genus JALEGO01. Next base: position 894 of record JALEGO010000648.1, on the reverse strand, counting down.
AATAGAACGAGAGTAAAAAGTATCCTTTCCATCTAAAGAGATCTTCATTCAAAGATAAGCTTTGCTATTTAATGAGTATTCTGGCTTTGACAGATACGTTGTTTTACTTATTAAGTGGATTTATTACCCTCAAATATAATTTTAATAAGAAAGAATAATTCAGTAATTTTAATGAGGTATTCGAACACCAAGTCAACACTCAACATAAGTCTCTCATTATGAAATTGAGTGTATTTCTTTCATTCGTCTCTTGTGTTAGTTTTACTTTTTTATTTGCACACCATAATATCCCCACAAAACAAGATTTTTACAGCAAAACAATTGAAGAAACTGATTCCATTTTGGGTCATTCGCTAAGACAAATTAATTCCAAAAACCCCGAAGAGCTAGGTAAAAGCCTGGCTTCTTTTCTCAGTATATGCGACAGCATACAATGCCTCAAAAACAAAAAAGTGGTTTTACGCTATAGGGCCAAGGCCCTCTCAAAACAGGGGGAACTGGAAGCACTTTACGGAGGGTTGCAAGAAGCCAAAACAATTTTTATAGAAGCGTTTCAAATTAGCCAGCAACTGAATGATAGCTCCCTCATCTCACAAAACAGCATAGATTTGGGCTATACACTACTCTACCAAGGTCAAAGAGATTCGGCCATACATTATTTTAATCAGGCTTTTACTATAGACTCATTAATGCAAGACAGTGTCGGCTTGATCTCCTATTGGACAAATATTAGTTCCGTATATCGAGACGATGGTAATATTAAGAAGGTTTTAGAGTTAAGTTTCAAGGCTATGGATTATGCCTTAGCTTTAAACGAAGAACAATTGCTCGGTGTAATCTATAACACGCTTGGAGTTTGTTATATTGACCAAAACAATCCCCATAAAGCATTAG
>JALEGO010000647.1 GCA_022763165.1 Flavobacteriales bacterium | reverse complement strand
TTTCGTTTTACAATATAGCTAAAGGCATAGAAGAAATTACATGATTAGGAGTCGTATTCTATTTTTTGTGTTGGGCCAGGTAATAAGAATAAAAACTAAAAATTATTGCAGATGCGGAGATTATGGTCATAACTGTTCCGGGCACGAAATTCACAAATCCGCCCAAGTCCATAAACAGGAAATATCCTAAATCTGCTAAGCCACCAATTAAAGCTGCAAGAAAAATCGCATTTCGATTTCCTTTCCATACAAAAAAAGCTGAGATGAAAGTTACATTACCAATCCAGAAAAGATTGAATCCGTGTTGCCCAATAATCGCTCCAGATGCCTTTGAATAATCCATTTGCAATGTACTTGAGTCAACGGCATCTGCAATTCCAGAAACTGAAGATGTTATGTCTCCAGTCAAAATACCTCTCATTGTCATTACTCCTGCAAGAATATGGACAAGTCCCCAAATAATCCATAATACTGCACTTAATTTAAATAATGTAGATTTCATTTAGATTTGATTTTTTAACTAAAAATTCACTATTTTAATGCACAAGTGTTAAAGAAACAATGTATAGCTTAACGGCTATTTAGATAGTATTGGTTCTTTTTTTAATCTGCCCCAAGCCACAAATGATGCAAGAGCAAATAGTATGATATTTGGCACTGGCGGTTCACTTACAGAAATATGGTAGATAGCGGCAAAAATCATAATTACAGCCAATCCTATAGCCGCGATTGGTGTGAGTATTGGTTTGATTCTTGACAAGGCAGGAAGTATTAAACCAACACCTCCAAGTAGTTCACTAATTCCTATAAAACGTATCATTCCTTCAGAAAAGGAGTTAACGAATGACATTCCGTTTGCCGCTAACTCATTGATCGGAGCTGTAGTTTTCATGAATCCTGCCATAATAAATGCTGCAGCTAATACGCCCTGAGCTATCCACAGCGCAATGTGAAGTCTTTTTGAATGTATCAAATCAATTTATTTTTGATTAAAACTCAAATGTATAGGACTAGGCAGCCCTATACATTAATGTAGATTAAGAAATGAAGTATTAGGAAGGAATTATTTTACCCGGTGCTTTCTTTTCACACTTGAAAGAGCCTCCGGGGTGATGCCGAGGTAGGAGGCAATCATTTTTTGTGGGACTCTTTGTACAATATCAGGATATGTTTCAATAAAATGCTCGTAGCGCTCTATGGCAGAGGCACTCATCAACATGATTATTCTTTGTTGAAGAATTTCAAGTCGCTTGATAAGCTTCTGGGTGTCCGTTACAGATACGTTATCTTTTGTTATTTGGATGACTTCTGAATCTTCCAAAGCATCAATAAATAAGTCACAAGGGGTTTGGGGGGGGACACTATCAGCAATAATCCAATTTTCAGGTGCAAACATATAAATGTGCTCTCTGCCTTTATTATCAATTGAATAACTTCTTAGCAAGCCTGATTGAACATGATAAACTTTGCTATTCAAGTCTCCATTTCTTTGTAGAATTTGTCCTTTTTTGATTTGTAATCTTTTCAATTTCTTTTTTGGTTCATTTTTCGTATGCTTATTTGACTACGCAAGCTGCGGGGCAGACTCTGCCAAGCGCGCTTTTGTCTATTTTTGCCATAATCCTGCCGGCCGTCCTGGCACAGCAGTCGGGCACAACTCTTTGATCATCAGTTTTCATTTGCTCCAAACATCGTCTAAGTGTTGTAACGGATTTACTGGCACTTATTTTCGGGAGGTAATATACATTTTTAAAAGAAAAAGCGTTTATGCCAATAATAGCGAGGATTGACATTGCCTGTTTAATCCTGCTGTTCATTGAGTTGATTAAACCATTGACTAAATACAGTGCTCATTTGCTTCGGGTGGCTTTCAGTTAATAAGTGTTTTCCTTTTCCCAGATAGTGAAACGTCGCATTCTTAAAGTTTTCCATAGCATATTCCACCGCTTCTTTTCTGTTTACCAAACCCTTTTTGGCATAGAAATAAAGTTTTGGAACTGTTGATTCTTTCATGCCATTTGAAATATAGGTCAGCAAATCGGCAAATTCACTTTCGCCTCTTCCTTTGGTAAATGACAGAGAAGCAGGATCAGGGCCGTTTGTTATAGCGTACCTTCTTTCTTCCTCATCCCAAGGTTGGGAATAGAACTCGTAAGCCTCTTTTGGCAATTTTCTCCCTGCAAAGAAATTAGTGGATAGTTTTTTGCCGGCAAAGTTTCTTTTTACCATCCATTTTTCGTTTCCCTCCTGAGTTCTTGTAAGCCTCATAAAAGCTTTGAAGCTGAATGGCAATTGGTCATACATCACATCTGCAGGCATAAATGGGGCTTCAAACAGCGCAAGGCCTTTTACATTTTGTGGCTCACGAATGGTATAGAGCATTCCTGCAATGGAACCAATGTCTTGAACCCAAAAGGTTATATTCTTTAGTCCCTTGGCTTCAATGAAATCTTTCAGCATCTGATACTGTACTTCCACAGATACATTTTTATCGGAGGGGAAGCTCGATTTGCCAAAGCCCAGAAAATCTAATGCAATTACCTTTTTATTTTCATCAATATCTGGGATGATATTTCGCCATATGTACAGGTTTGAAGGCAGTCCGTGAAGCAAGAGGATTGGGTCGCCTTCGCCCGATTCAACATAATGTACTTTTTCGTCGCCAAGTTGTATGAATTTTGACTCGAATGGCATTTCCGCCGAAATACCTTTTTCAACCTTGGTTGCTTTGCCTAAATAAGGGTCCTGTGCTTTCAGGTTGGAGCAAAACAAAACGGCACATGCTAAAAAGAGTGTTCTGACGATTGTATTTTTAGGAATGGGCTTTTTATTTAATTGCTTGAATATAAACTTTGGTGCAAGTCTGCTCATTATTTTGAGCTGGGTAGAAATGCCCGGCGTAATTTCTTCTTTGCTGTTTATGTAGCCTTTCCAAAATGCTTGGGCTAATTTTTCCGGAGGCATTGGTTTTAAATTATCGTCCTCTGCAATGTCTGCCCCGTGAGCCAAAGGCGTATCTACCACCGGAGGCAATAATTCCAACACTTTTATATTATGAGGTTTTAAATGAAGCCGTATGCTTCTTGTCCAAAAATGTAAAGCGGATTTTGTGGCAGAATAGACAGGTGCTTGTGCAAATGGAACATAGGCCAAACCCGAAGAAACATTGACGATAACAGCTTCTTTGCTTTTCTTTAATTGTGGTAAAAAATAATGCACCAAACGAATCGGCGAATTGAAATTTATATCAATTTCAGCAAATTGTCTTGTTAAATCGTTTGCTTCATGGCCGGTATCAAGCAATAGCATTATGCCTGCATTGTTTATCAGCACATCAATTCCACCAAACTGTTGGTCGATATCTTTTGCCAATTTTCTGACTTCTGCGTCAGAAGTTACATCACTTTGGAAAAAGTGGACTTTGGGGTTCTCGGCCTTTACTTTTTCAAGTTTGGCTAAATTTCTGCCGGTAATAATGACGGTATTGTTATTTTCTAAAAACTTTTGAGCCAGCGCAAGTCCAATACCTGAACTCCCGCCTGTTATCAATACTTTTTGATTGGATGTGACCATTTGTCATTGTTTTTTTAAGAAAAGAAGGAAGACCCGGGAGGTCATTTTCGAAATTTGATACCCGTAATGATATACGTTTTGTTGCTTAGGTCGGTCGGTATATCATTTCTCGTCCAGTTTTCATGAATTCATGTCATTAGATAGTATAGACACCTAAAGTCTCCAGGTGTAAAGACTTCTGATAAAAAATCTTGAAAATCCACAAATCCTAGTTAAGCGCTCCTGTGATCAAAAGTTTTGAATGCATGTACCAAAGAATAGGAGTTGGGACTAATTCGAGAAGGATCACTGCCCAAATAACAGGCGTTGGTGAATAATGAATAAGTGCTGCCGCCCTTACGATCCCGCCGATGAATAAAGCGATCATTAAAAATCGAAATAGCATCACTTCTGAAGGATCCCAAACGCAATAGAAAAACCCCCAGGCGGTAGATGCCCAAATGGCAGCGATGAATCGATGAGAATTATCAGCCATCGGCTCTATGGCAGGGTCATACGGGCCCGTCATGGCATGAACACCGGTTCCGATAGCTATCAACCCATAAAGGATGAGGAAAACACGAATGAATAGAAGCATTATCAGGAAATTTTAGAGGTGGGTTTGAGAAAGCAATAAGCCGCAATAATGATGGGTATGGCAAAGGGAATATGCTGCAAAATATCGCGTGCTCCTGCATTAGGTACGAAGCTGCCCCAAACAAACACATCCACTGCAATCACCAACAAAAGGGTAACTAAGTGGAAATAACCTGCCAACCTGAATTGTCGAAAAGAGATAGCCAACAAAACGAAGATGGGTGGAAGAACATCACCAACAGCTTTGAAAATGGAGAGGATTTTCGAGAACCGGATGGCTGCATCCGAATCTGGAACTATGGAAAAGGAACCTTCGGCAGCCGCAGGGTGAGCTACCCAAAAAATGCCGATACCAATTAACATTCCAGCCGATATGAAGCTTGCCCAGACGCCAATTCTTATCTGGCGTGGCAGGGTTTTAGCAAGCGGATTTTTGAAGGAGCTAGTACTCATGAATGGTTTATTACTTTTTTTCAAAAGTAAGACCCGGTTGGCTCAATCCACTTGATAAATGATAAGTTCGGAGCGGTCTAAGCGGAAAACCTCATCTTTCTTAATCTACTCAGCGTTTCGGGTGTCACCCCCAGGAAAGTTGCCACGTCTTTGAGTTGAAAACGCATGAGTACTTCTGGGTGCTTTTGTTCCATGTATTCATAGCGCTGTAAGGCATCCAGTTTGAGAAACATCCTACGCATACTAAATTCTTCAATGAATTCCTCTTCTGCCATTCTTCTTCCAACCCGCTCAATATAAATGGATTGCTGATACAGATCGGCAAGTTGATCAATGTCCAAGGTTAGAAACTCGCAATCTTCTTCACAAATGATAGAAAGGTCACTCGGCCCACCAGTAAGTACACTATGTAAAACAGTAAACACTTTGGGTGCTACGTAAAAGTGTGTGGTCTTTTCAATACCATTATCCATTTCAAACTTTCTAACTGCACCTTTTGTCATATGCCAAATCGTTTTGCAGGGCTTTTGTAAGCCAAGGATCACTTCTCCTTTTTTTGACTTGACAGCTTTTAGGTGTTGCTTGTACAATTGCCAATCTTTATCTGGCATCTTTCCGGCAATATGTTCAATGTATTTTCTCATTACCATTTAACAGGCTCATTTTTACATTTGTTACTCTGGTGATTTAGTCCTAACAAAATGATTGATCACTTTGCGCCTAAAAAGCAGATAAATCCCCATTAACTGAAAGATTAATGTGGCAGTAAGCGCAGTAAAGACTTGCTTCCACCAAACATATTGAGGGTAGGGAGCAACAAAATGGCTTGTGCTCTGGTAATGGTTAGCACAGTTAAGGCAACTATGACATATATGATCTTAGGTCTGCTCTGCTTGCTCATCGTTGTTTGTATTATTAAATTCACTTGGTAATGGGGTTCGGTCTTATCAATCTGATAAAAATATAGATATGGCTAAGGAAAGCAGCCAATCCATAGGTTACGAAGGTTAGCCAAATCACGCCTAAGTTCTGATCGTATAGCTTTAAGCCGAAAAATTGTGGAAATGCAGTAATCAAGTCGGCAAATCCGAAAATGTTGAATACCCAAACCAAAGGAATGGCAAATTTCCATTTACTTTTCAATGCGATGGATGTGATAATGGCAAGGATGGCAGTGGCCAGGTCCCAAAGTCCTACAGTTGTTAAAAACTGACTTGGAAAGCCATCGTAAAACTGCTCCTTCGCCATAAAAAGCAGACCCAGGTACCGGAAGGCATTTAGAAACACAAAAGGCAGCAGTGCATCATGAATGGAAAGGTTGGCCAAGCGTGGTTTAATCCACCAATTGAATCCAAGGATAATACTGATCGTGCCGATGATGGCCTGCAAATTGATAATAGTAAAATTGTCCATAAGGCGTTTTTTATTTACCTCTATAGACAATGCAATCAGAGATGTGTAAAGACTTTGAAGAAATTTTTTTTAGTTCAAGTTCAGGCGGTTCTTCCAATCAGCACTTTCAAAAATTTCAAGGAGAAAGTTTTTCTTGTCAAAGGTGGTTTTAAAGCTATGGTCTTGGTGCAACGCTGCAATTTTCAATTCAGAATCATCCACCAAAAAATCAGCATCAGGCTCCAATTGCTCTTTGAATGTTGAATACTCTTTTCGGTTGAATAGCAAATTTTTGGCGTCCACCATTCCATTTTCTGTGGCGAAGGTTACTTTCTTATGGCATCTGCAAGGGTTGGCTTTATTGACCAATCCGCATTTGTTTTGCATAAAATTGTACAAGTCTTTCCGGGCTTTGCTCAATTTCATTCGGTAATTGGTCTTGCTTATTTCCATGATTTCTGAACCTACCGTATGATCTGCTCCGAATATTTCTCCAATGATATAAATCATTCGTTGCTCTTTGGTCAGGCAAAGGAGCATCCCCGATAAACACTGCAGACGGACTTCCCTGATTTCTTCGCTTTTAATGAGTCGCTCCTCTGAGGTCAACTCTGTACTCTCAGCACTATCCAGTCTTCTTCCTAATTCTTCGTAAGTGGTGGCGAAAATATCAGGAGGATTTCTTTGGTCGTTTAAAAAATGGTTTTTAGTAATTCTGTAAGCCCAGGTGGTAAAAGAGCTTTCTTGTTTGAAGGTGCCTAAATTTGAAATTATTTTTATCAAAGCTTCCTGTGTCAGGTCTTCTGCATCCGAAGTATTCCCTGTCAGTTTCCAAGCAAGATTATAAATAACCGGTTGGTGTCTTGCTACAAGAGTTGTCAAAGCGGATTCCTTCCCGTCCAAAACCTGTTGGATAAGTTCCTTGTCCGTTTGGTCAGAACTATATGTACTTTTGAATGGATTCATTTTGCTGGTTTTAAATTGCCGCTAACTCGTTTAAGGCTATGTTTGGAGCAGGTTTGTCATGACAATCAAGGAATTGTGCCCGCCCGCTGTGCCAGAGCTTGCCCCGTATTTCTGCGGGGGGGGGGGACAGGTCCTTATTTTAATTAGGTCCACGCTCTCAACATAGTATAAGCCTTTACAACACTCCAAACCGTCAACTCTTTCCTGGAATCGCGCTCCACTATCTCTAAGGTACCCTCTTGCCTTAGCAAATCCTAACGTACGAACTTATTTCAATCAGATTTAGGACCACCCATCTGTTCTGATTTGCAAAAATTAGTCTGCCCTCAGAAAAGAAGGCCTAAAAAAATCTAGGAAAGGTTGCTTATATCAAATATTCTTGTGTACATTTGTAGTGTACTAGGTAAGTAGTACACTAAATCAATAAGGTGATGATAACAATAGAGCAACTCAATTTTCACTACAAAAAACAGAGCCCG
>JALEGO010000646.1 GCA_022763165.1 Flavobacteriales bacterium | reverse complement strand
TTTATTCTGTTATTGATCTGTTAAAGCAACTATTTTGATACTCAATATCGAAACTTCCACAACGAATTGTTCTGTGTCAATATCCAATGGGACGGAACTAATGTCTTTTATTTCAGTGGATTCCGGATATACGCATAGTGAAAATCTAGCCAACTTTAGTTTACAAGTCATCAATGATGCTGATATTAAACCATCTGATCTAAACGCTATTGCTATAAGTTCAGGACCGGGTTCTTACACAGGTCTACGAATTGGTGCTGGTTTTGCTAAGGGACTCTGTTCAGCTCTTCGCATTCCATTGATTAGCATTAATACACTTAAGATTTTATGTCAAAGTGCTCTTGAAGAGATAAATGAGGATGGCCTACTTTGTCCAGCATTAGATGCAAGACGCAATGAAGTTTTTCTTGGGATGCTCGATCAAGATTTAAATTGGAAAATAGAGCCAAAGGCTTTAATTCTTGATGAGGATGAAATTAGTATGGGTGGAGATCAACAGTTATTCGTTTTTGGCAGTGGTGCTCCCAAGATAAAAGAGTTTTATCCAGGAGATAGGTTTTCAATGGTTGAAGGAATCATTCCAAACGCCAAGGTTATGCCAATACTATCAAATCATTACTTCGAAAAGAAAGCATTCCAAAATATTCACCAATTCAAACCTGACTATCTCAAACCATTTTTTCTTCAAAAGAAAAAAAAGAAGAGCGCTTAAAGCACTCTTCTCATAAGGTTTAGTAATCGAGTTTAATTACTTTCTGACTCCACTCAAGTTTGTTATCCCTAAGTAAGGTCAGTTGATACAAGCCCACAGGTAAGGTTGAAATATCAAGCGTATTTCCAGTATAATTCTCGCTTCTCCAAATTATTTGACCTAGGTTATTCGCAATGGAAACGGTCACATTTTCAATTGTGCGACTAAAGAATATATCTGATGAGCTTGGATTAGGATAAATTTTCAACGTTTCAAACTCCTTTTTTTCTTGAACACTGTTTGGGAACCATCCAATATAAACAGAATCACCCATCACATTTATATTCTTTGGGTTTCCATCCTGATCAACAGCATGCACATCACTTAAAAAGAGGTCTAATTTTTCATAACTGCCGACTGTAATACCGGAAAGGTCATCAACGGTCACAATTTCAACTCTAGCAATTTCTCCAAATCCCGACTTATGAGATTGATCTGTCCTTGTTACACCGATCTCCCATAGAGCATTTGACCTGAAATTGGTATCAATAGCTATCATATCATTGCTGTTTTGAATATTTCCTAACCAGGAATTATTAAAATCAAGGGTCATATTATTTGTATCAAGCAGGTGGTTCTCATATCCGAAATCAAAGGTTATTCCATGAATGCTATCTGCTTGTTGATTATTTGTTCCCAACTTGATTGCAATTGAAACAACCGAGGAAAGGTGCGTAGTATCAACAGATGCCTCCAGATACAAGAGCGGAACTGATTTTACATCTGAACCATCTCCCTTAGCATGTGTGAGACCATAATTCAGCAATATTGCAGAAGCATCATTTAAAGCGACTTGACCATCTCCATCACAATCAGCGTGTTTGTAATTTACACCATTGATAAAGTTAGATGACCAGTCTGTGGCCGGCTGACCAACCCAAAGCATACTTGCTCCAGCTCTTACGGGCCCTGTGGATCCATATGCCAAACCAATTGGTAATATATCAACGATGTTGGCAACACCATCGTCATTCGCATCACCCGGCCAAACAGAATCATTCAAAGACTGCCCAACAGTAATGGAAACACAAGAAGTGTCAAAACAAAAATTTAGCGGGTCTTGATAGTGGTAAACTAAGCAAGCAGTATATGTTCCAGGGTTTGGATACGTATAGTTGAATCCAGATCCAGAACAACTGTACTGCGCAGTATTGCCATCTCCAAAATCCCAAAATTCTGCATAGAATGTTGGGTCACAATATGAATTATTAGTGAAGGTTACGGTATTGCCTGAAACAGAATGACTGAAATTGGAGAGTATTGTATCACAAAAATTTGAGACAACAGTAATTGTATCAAACACCGTACACTGTGTAAATGGGTTCGTTTGCCCATAGTTGAACTGGATGGGATAAGTTCCAGCGGATGCAAACGTATAACTTATGGTGTCTATTGTTGGAGAACTTACAATTGTATCGTTTCCATCTCCAAAATGAATGTAGTATGCCCCACTGGGGTTGACGGTATCAACAAGAACACCTTTCCAATCAATTACAAAGTCGTAAGTCATAGATCCTTGTGCATTTATCTGTAAAGTCGCAGTACAAGAATCATTTGTATTCACAAGAATTGTATCTTGATTAAAGCACTGGGTATATGGGTTAAACTGCTGATAACCAAATTGAATAGGGTAGACACCGGATGAATAATATGCATGGAATACAGAATCTATAGTATCTGAGAAAATATTGACATAGGTCCCATCTCCGAAATGCAGAAATGCACCTGCAGTCGTATCTAAATCCACTCCATTCCAGCTAATAAGGAACTGGTAATTGGTGCTGTCTGTAGTGGTCATTTGTATAGTCGCAGTACACGAATCGTAATTTTGACCAACATTAATCAAAAAACATCCTGAACAGTTTAGACAATTGTATCCGCATACTTGATATATTCCGGGTTGAGTGAATTGATAATTTACTGAGTCACCACCCTGGATGGTATCTCCATTTGAAATCACCCAAGTAGATACAAGACAATGTTGAGGATCAATAAAGGTATAATTACCATTACCATTATCAACATATGAAACAGGTAGACATTGTTGATCGGCATTTACTGTTTTACAAGTAGAGTCAATGCAGGTACCATTCGCATCCTGATAGGAAACCTGCAAGCAAACATTATAAAGAATTGGACTTGAGTAAATATGGGTCGGGTTCCAATCATTTGCCACTCCAGAGCCATCACCAAAATCCCAATACACCCCATAACCTGTTCCAGGTCCAGATCCAGTGCTAGCAAAATCAACAGTATCACCACCGTTTGCCGTTGCCCAGACAAAGTCCGCCAACAAACTACTACAAGGGTTTGGGTTATTTGGCTGATCAGCATTGACTGTTTTGCATGTTGAATCAATACAAGTACCATTAGCGTCTTGATAAGAAACTTGTAGGCAAGCATTGTAGAGAATTGGACTTGAATAGATATGCGTAGGATTCCAATCATTTGCTACTCCTGCGCCATCTCCAAAATCCCAATACACTCCGTAACCTGCACCAGGTCCAGATCCTGTATTCACGAAAGTTACGGTGTCTCCCCCATTTGCAGTGGTCCAATTAAAGTCTGCGAGTAAATTGGCACATGGATTCTGAACAACAATCTGTTTTAGACTATCTAGACTCCAAATGAAGGGTCGTCTTTGGAAAAATGGACCCTGTCTAAAGCCTCCAGTTAATATCAACTTATTGTTAATTGCCTTGGCAGATCTCGGGAATATCGATGTGTCAGTTGGGTTAAGATATTCACTCCTATTGAATTCATAGACTTGGCCACTCATATCAAGTTCCAAAATATGACCATGCCCCATGGTACCCCAATTCATTTCTGTTGTTAACAGTATCTTGGTTCCCATTTTGGCAATGGAGTTTATCGACATACTAGCTGAATCTATAAGAGCCGTAGTGTTGTCAAAAAGCACATTCCCAGTTTGGTCAATCTCTATGAGGCGCACTCTGTTCGCCAGTTGATCATTGATTCGAGTGACCATTCGATAAGTGTTATAATAATCCAAAACGCCAGATGTTGATACGTATGACATTGCATTCGGATGGTTGAAGGATTTAGTAAAAACAGTATCCCCTTTATCATCCAACCTAAGAAACCAATCCATATTTACTCCTGAAACGGTTCTAGAACCCGCCACAACAAAACCAGAGTCACTTGTCAGGTCTATCGAATTCCCAAATGCCAAGTCCGTACCTCCATGTAATTTGGTCCAAAGCAAATTTCCAGAATCATCAGTTTTCATCACCAACAACTTCTTATCATTGGTAAATCCATCATAAAAATTACCAGTAATCACAAAACCATGATCGTAGGTCTGCTTAAAATCTTTAGGTATTTCGTAGTCAGTATTTGGAGTCAAGAATTTATGCCATATTTCGACACCAACTGAATCTGTTCTTAGCATAAATATATCATCCTGAATACCATCATGAGATGTTCCCAGGATTGTCAAATCTCCAGTCACCGAATCTTCGATTAAGCCAATAAAATTGTAAGGAGCCAGTTGTAAATTTGAATAGTGTTCCACCCAGCTGGTGTCTCCAGCCGTATTGATTTTAGATATTTGCAATGCACTAAAGTTATTTGTGCCCACAGCCAATGCGATATACCCGCCATTGATCGACTTTATAATATCTACATATTGATGATCATGACCAACTCCCATGTGATGGGTTTTCAAGAAATTCTGGGCGCTTGAATCTAAAAGTAATATACTGAAAAGTGCTACTAAAAGTGTCCTAAGGTCTAATTTGTGTTTCATTTCTCCGATTTTAAGGATTTTTTCAAATTTCCAGCATTCTAAAGGATTTAAAAATGAAAAAATGTTCACTTTGTTCATTATTTTTTTCACATTTATAATTATATTAATCTATATTTCAGATAATTATAATTCATATTTGTTCAATAAAAATGGAACAATCTAAACTATTATTGGGACTAAAGACTCTTAACGATCTTGAATTCAAGCGGTTCGCCCGATTCGTTTCCTCGGCATACTTTAACAAGAACTCCCATGTAGTTGATTTTGTCCATTTTCTAAAGAAAAGACACCCAAACTACCAGAAAGATGCCGTGAACAAAGAAAAAATTTACCACTTTCTGTATAAAGGGGCATACAATGATCTAAAAATAAGACAGCTCATCAGTCAAACTTTTGCGTTACTTGAGAAATTCTTAATTAGCGAGGAACTCGAAACCAATTTCTTAAAAACAGACATTCTAAAACTGGAAATATGGAAACAACGTAAAGTTGACGACATCTTTTGGAAAACGCAAAATATAGCTCACAAGAGATTGACATCAAACAACAGCTTTGACTACAGGTATTATCGAAAAAAGTTCGAAATAGAATCTGTTCAATATGCTAAACTTCAGGAAGAAGGAAAACGTGATGCAAGCAAGAATCTTTCTGCTTTAATGGAAGCCCAAGATATCGACTATTTGTACAACAAACTAAGGTTGAATTGTGAATTACACAACAGAAGCAAAGTACTATCTGTGGAAGGAGAATCCTTAATGGAAATCCTGGAAAGTCCACTTCTTTTAAAGTACGACTCAATTCACGGCATAAGGGTATATAGAGACATTTTGATACTACTTCAAGCTGGGAAGGAGCAACATTATTTCGAGCTGAAAGAAGATGTTAAGAATTGCTTAAGCATCTTTGGAAAAGAAGAATATCGAGAGATTTTCACTTATTTAAATAACTATTGCATTCAAAAGATTAACACTGGTGAATCCAGATTTTTAATCGAGTTATTTGAAAATTATAAATTTCTATTAGAACATAAGATCTTCATCAACAACAATGACTTTAATCTTTTTGATTTTAAGAACATTGCTACAATTGCAATACGACTCGAAGAGTACGACTGGATGATCGATTTTACAAAGTCCAATATGCAGTTCCTCAAACCTGAATTCCAAGAGAGTGCCACATCTTATAATCTTGCAAGGGCCTATTTTTATAAGAATGATTATAAAGAATCACTCAGACAACTTTTAGAAGTAGACTACTCAGATCTATATTATGAACTAGGCGCCAGATCTTTGCTTCTTAAAATTTACTATGAACAAAATGATATAGACCTCTTTTATGCTGCTAATGATTCATTACAATCATTTATTCGAAGACATAAAGAAGTTAGTTTGTATCAAAAAGAGACCTACCTAAACTTCGCAAAATATTCAAAAGTCCTGTTTAATCTGAAAACAGGAACGAATCAAAAAAAGCTAAACAATTTCAAAACGGAAATTTCAAACAACCGAAAGGTGGCTGATTTAACTTGGATTGAACAAAAGCTATCAGAATTCAAAAGGCCGTTTCAAAAGTCTAAAGAATGACCTTTTGAGACGGCTTATTATTTTAAACTGATTTCGTACTCAGGTTTTTAGTTTTTAATGATCCTTTTAGACACTCTAAACGTGCTTCCCTCAAGTTGCATGAAATACACTCCCTTATCAAGTTCTGAAAGATTTAAAGTGGCATTTGATTGAATGTTTTTTCTCATAACAATCTGACCTAAACTATTACTTAACAACATATTACACACATCAAAATCACCTTTAATATTGACACTTTCATTGAAAGGATTCGGATAAATCGATATGCTTGAATTCCCAATTCTCTTAATACCAACAGGGCCATTTTGATAAAGTATAACGGAGTCAGAAACGGTATTAACTACTAATTCAGTTTGGTCATATGAAATGATTTTAACATTTGACAAGCTTAACTTCAGCGCTTCATAAGTTGTTTGTTTACCAATTAAATCATCTGTGGTGAAGATCTCTACAGCACAAATCTCACCGTGGCCGGATTTATTGCCTTGATTAGTTCTGGTCATTCCAACATCAAGATGCCCAAAAGAAATGAGTGTTGTATCGATACCAATAAAGTCGCTATTGTTTGTGATGTCTCCTAACCAAGAATTGGAGTAATCTACATTCATTTGTACTGAGTCCACAAGAGCAGGATCATAATTCATCTGGAAAGCCACACCATAAACGGAATCTGCAGGAATTATTGCATCTCCCAAATTAATCATTGCAGTGACAACTGATCCTACCTGGGTAGTATCCACATTCAAATTCACCGAAAGACTTGGATTTGTCATCACAAAGGGTGATTCAAAACCCTTGGTATGTGTCTGGCCGTAATTGAGCAGTATTGCTCCGAAATCTCCAATGTTGATATTCCCATTACCGTCACAATCAGAATGTTTATAGTCTACGCCTGAGGCCAAACTCTGACCAAAATCAGCAGCATACTGCCCTATCCAATTGGTCGTAGCCGAAGGGCGAACTGGGCCTGATGTACCATAGGCCACCCCAATAGGCAATACATCCCAAATATTCGCAATCCCATCGGAGTTAGCATCTCCAGGCCATACGGAATCAGAAAGCACTGTTATTATCGTACATGCTGTATCGGCACAACCGAACGAATCGTAGGCATAAACACAAACATTATAACTAATTGGGACAGGATGAATATGATGCCCCATATCATTTTGTGGCAAGCTTTGAGCACCATCATCCCAATCGATATAAACCAAGGAATCACCAAAAGTTCCTGTTACGTCAACCATGCTGGTATCCCCAAAATTTAAGGTAGGAGTCAAGGCGGTAATATTTGCATTGCAAGGGCAGTTTTGCACATTTTCAATCACCCAAAAATCGAGTCCTGGGAAGCAATTTGGAATATTCGTATTTTCAACAAAAATAGTATGCCAACTTCCCGTATCGGACACCATAATTGAATCCATCATGTAGATTGATGCCACCAACATATTCCCAGATTGTGTAAAATATACCGTGTCGCTAAATACACCAGTATTCCCGTAGTAGCTGACCACTAAAGTATCATTTAGCATTGACAAGTCGTTGGAAGTAATGTTTATTGCGACACCAAAGGTATCCGGACCACAACTATTCACATAGGTCGTATCAACAAGAGGCACTATTTGATTCTGAATAGTATATGTGCTTTGTAAATTGCACTGCACAAAGATGTTATAAAATGCGGTATCCCCACACCCTGATGCTCCATAGGCATAAACACCTATCACAAAACTACCTGCTTGCGTGTATACGTGCACCAAAGAATCTAGTGTATCACTTGTGTGCGTAACTGAACCATCACCCCAAATTATGGTGATTGAATCTCCTACGGCATTGGACATATCAAATACAGCACTGTCAGCTGTATATATTGGAAGAGGAATACTCAATTCTGCGTTGCAAACTTTAGGCAAGGCATTTTTGGGAAGCGTAAGAACAAAGGGTACTGCTGTGTAGGTGGAAACTGTTGTATCTGCTCCAACCACTAAAATCAAGCTATCATGTATCGCCATATCTCGTGGATGCCTTTGAAAAGGATTTGGACCTGAGAACGAACCTTTTGCTTGCAAATTAAGAGCACTGGAGTATTTTCTGATGGTCGCTCCATTTTCTCGAGTGAGCACATATAAACCATCAGCAGCAGATTCAACATCAAAGATGACCTCCCCAAGACCGATGCTTACCGAGTCGCTGAAATTCCCCAAACTATCCAATCGATAAAGCTTGGAATCGTGATAAGGACCTGTATAATTATGGTAATAATCACTGGTAGCAATAATTGGCCCAGCATCAGACACGAACATTCTACAATTTGGATGTAAATACATCGTTTTTGACCATACTTGATTTCCGTTATAATCTAACTGCACCAACTCTTGGTCCGTCCATCGATTTAGAAAAACTAAATATCCATTATTGGCCTCTACTACATCTCCAAAACTAACATTGGGAAAGCTACTCAATAGAACCTGAACACCATTTTGATCAAACTTTGTCAGATTCATTGGACCAAAAGAGGGATGAGAATCAGCTAACATTATGCCTTCTCCTAAGTAATTGTACAATAAACTTCCTCTTAAGCCTGCCATCGACCACATTGAATCCATTTGATAGTCTAAAGCTACAGTTCTTTGATTGGCCGAATTCCAAAAATAAGCATAAGGCAATAGGCCAGAAGAATCTCCTGTAATGTAAAGCGGTTTATACATTTGATGATAATCATAACCTACCACCGTTCCCGGCAAGGATAACGTTTCAAGTGTATCCCCCACCTCATTCGTATGCATTGAAAAAAAATCGCCATTTTTTATTCCTATGGCATGTAATCCATTGTTCGTTGGTGCAACCCCGAGTAGAATCGAGTTTTGATTCGAGGGGTTAAATGCATAAGTGGTGTCTAAAACTTGCCCCATTGAGCACATCTGGACTAAGATTAAAGCTAAGAGGCAATTGAATTTCATTATAAGGTTAGTCATTGTTTGAATAATTTAATCGTTTTCATTTTTTCACATTACAAACATTCAAACTTATTTATTGCAAAAAAAATACATTTTTAAATATTTATCGGAAAAAATAAAAATATATTTGCTTTATTATAAGGCATTTAAAATAAAAATATTCGAATATTTTATCATCAAAACCAATACAAATCTTGAGGAGAATGAACAAAAAAACGTTCAAAGCCCTTACTCTCTTTATAGACTCTCCTTATTTCAAAGTGAGCGAAAATGTCAAAAAACTGCATAACTATCTGCAACACGGCTCAAGCCTGAAAACTAAAATTAACGAGAAAACCACATTTTCCGCCATTTACCCCAATCAAGCTTACAATAAAGCCACAATGAGCTACTTATTGAGCGATTACAATAAAACCATAGAGCGCTTTTTAGCACACGAAAAACTCGAAGAGCAAAAACAACAATCCTCTTTATTGACTTACCAAGGCTTAATGGACTTTGCTTCAGATAATATCATTTTGAGCAAGGAGAAATCTATCCGAAAAACGCTCGATCAATCCAGTTTTTCCTCAAATCTTACGCAGATAACCAAGGAGTTCGAAAGACTTACTTATGCCTATCATTCCAGCAAGAAGTCCCTACAAATCAATAATAGCTTACAGACGCTGAGTCATTCTATCGATCAGGATTTCCTATACAATAAACTTAAGTATTCATGTGAGCTTTTAACCAGGAAAGAAGTCCTCTCAAAAAAATATGATTTTACATTTTTAGATTCGATCGTTGAATATGCAGAACAAAACATAACGAAAGACAGCCCTCTGTTATTCAGCTACCTAAAACTGATTAAACTCATCAAAAATCCGAACGACAAGGACTACTACAAAATCCGAGATTACCTACTAGAGCATCACAATCAGCTTCCTTCTTTTGAGCTGAAAAACATGTACATTTTCATTATTAATTATTGCATTAAAAAGTCAAACCTAGGGGATGAAAGCTTTAGAAATGAACTATTTGAAAACTACAATTTTTTATTGTCTGAGAATATCATCACCTTAGGCGGTTTCTTAAGCCTTCATGAATACAAAAACATCAGCACTATTGCCATACTTTTAAAAAAATTGGATTGGCTCAATTCATTCAGCGCTCGATATACTAATTTTTTAGAATATCAATATAGAAAAACAGCAAACGCCTATAATCTTGCAAGAATCTTCTTTCAAAAAGGAGACTATTCAGAATCCATTAAATATCTAATTGAAGTTGATCAGGATGATTTATACTATGATTTAGGAAAAAGAATACTATGGGTTAAAATATATTTTGAGCTCGATGATTTTGAACTTTTTAACGCCAACACCAACTCTTTTATGACTTACCTGAACAGAAACAAGATCATTTCAGATTACCAGAGAAAGTTGTACAAATCTTTTTTGAAATGGATAAAACGACTTTATGCCATACGAGAAGGAAAAAGAAGAAACTACTCAAATTGGCTCTCTGAAATTAAGAACGATTCTGAAATTGCAGATAAAACCTGGATACTAGAATCTATGATTAGCTTAAAATAAAAAAAGCGGCTCTTGGCCGCTTTTACATTAAAACAAACGCTCGACTTGTTATTGTACTATGAGTTTCTTTGTTTCAATTTGTCCTCCTAAATCTATATTAACGAAATACATCCCTTTCTCAAGATCCAACTGAATGATCTCCTTTGAAACCTGACCAGAGAATACTTGTTGTCCTGTAGTATTATGAATGCTTACGGGATAAACATCTTTTATCCCTTCAATTCTAAAGGTTCCATTCGATGGGTTTGGATACAATCTTATCTGATCCTCCAAAACATCATTCACAACATTTAAACTAGCTTCATCTGTAACCACTACGGAATCACTGATCAAATTAACAGGGATTTCAGTTTCATCATATGATATGATTTTCACATTGCTAATCACCAACTGTAAAGTTTCGTAGATCGCTTGCTTACCCGATAAATCATCAGTTATAAAGATATCCACAGCGCAGATTTCTCCCATCCCTGAGATATTGGACTTGTCAGTTCTAGTCATCCCAATATCGACTTTTCCTGACGAAGGAGTGTTTTTCTCAAGGGCTATCATATCATTGTTGTTAGTGATGTCACCCAACCACGAGTTCGTATAGGATACTTGCACTGAAGAAGTATCTATTAATGCAGGGTCATAATTCAAAGAGAAAGTCACCCCGTACACGCTATTAGC
>JALEGO010000645.1 GCA_022763165.1 Flavobacteriales bacterium | reverse complement strand
CTTGAAGCCAAGGACATTTACGAACATATGAAATACAGTACGAATTTGGCCATAATTCTTTTGAATATTGGAGATGTATACAGGCAAAAGGGGGACTTTGAACTTTCAAAGAAATATTATCTCAAAATCGTCAAGAAATTAAAGGAAAAGAATAATCGCTTTATTGAGGCTCACACTTTTATAAGCTTAGGAACATTGTATAATGATATGCAAGAGTATGGCAAGGCGAAGAGCTATTTGGCCAAAGGACTTGAAGATTTTAAGGCAATGAATTCTTCTCCAAACGTCATTAACTCATATGAACAGTTGGCTAAATGCTATTATGGAATGAAGAACTATGAGGCAGCATACCAGATTAATGTAGCAATGCAATCTTTAAAGGACAGTCTCAATGATGCCAATAATCAAAAAACGTTGTTGGAAATGCAGACCCAATATGAAACAACGGAAAAGGAAAAGGAAATAGAGCTTTTGAGCGCAGAGAATGAAATTAAGGACTTAGCACTGGAACAAGAGCAATTTGTCAAGGCCATAGCGATAGGAGGTATTGTCATATTATTAATCATAGCCACTCTTTTGCTCATCGCCTTTGGAATTAAGCAAAAAAGTAATCAAATGTTGGCTGAAAAAAATCAGATTATTAACAAGCAAAATGAAGACTTAGCGCATCAGAAACAAAATATTGTCGACAGTATCAATTATGCCAAGAAGATTCAGGATTCTATTTTGGTTGAGGAGACTGAGATCGCAAAATATATTGATGATTTTTTCATATATTATAAACCTAGAGACATTGTGAGTGGAGATTTTTATTGGTTTTCAAATCTAGGGGACAAGTCTGTTATTGCAGCAGTGGATTGCACTGGTCATGGTGTGCCAGGAGCGTTTATGTCAATGGTTGGCAATAGTTTGTTGAATGAAATCGTTAATGTTAGAGGAATCACAAAACCTTCTGAAATATTAGAGAATTTGCACGTAGGAGTTTACACTGATTTACAACAACATCAGGATGGGGGAGGTGCCCAGGACGGAATGGATCTATCCCTTTGTACAATCCACCATGACTCGAAAAAGCTTGAGTTTGCTGGGGCCATGAATCATTTAATTGTAATTCGAGATGGAGAAATACAAAGCCTTAAAGCAGATTTGAAGCACATTGGAGGTCGACCAAGAAAGCGTGAAAAGGATTTTAGAAGAACGTTTACAAATCATGAAATTGATCTTCGAGAAAACGATTGTGTATACATGTTATCCGATGGTTATACAGATCAATTTGGAGGAGAGCAACACAAAAAGTTTGGAAGCAAAAGCTTCAAACAGCTTTTGCTCAAATACCATGAAATGAAAATGGCACAACAAAAAAAGATCTACACAGATTTTATGAAAGACTGGAAGAGAGATTTTAATCAAATGGATGACATGTTGCTCATCGGAATGAAATTTTAAACAAATATGAAGTTCACAATTTTACTAGCGTCTATTGCAGTTTTTAGCTTATCCTGTAACACATCACTTTACAAGAGTATTCGATACAATAAGCCGGATATTGACGATCACAAAATCTTGACCCAAATACCGATTAAAAAAGATCAAGAAGCTTTTGTTTTTCATAGAGCAGAAAAAGAGGTTGCATTACCAAGGCCTAAGGAATGGGCGGTGCCTAGAAAGTATAAGAAAATCAAGAAAATAGAAAGAAGAGATCCAGGATTTGATGATTTTATGGAAGAAACTAAAACGGTCTCTCTTTTAGTGATAAGAAACGATACCATTTTATTTGAAAAATATTACAATGGATATTCTGAACAAACCCCAGTTCAGAATTTCTCTGTGACTAAACCGATTACGACATCCCTCATTCATTTTGCGATTGAAGACGGATTTATTCAATCGATAGACCAGAAAGTAAAGGATTTTATTCCTGAGTATGAAGGTCGGAAGGAAGGGGAAATCACTCTAGCACAGCTGATGAACATGACCGCAGGCTACAAATCGGATTATGCGAATCCTTTCAAAGTATCCTTGATGTATTATGCCAAAAAGAGATCGAATTATATTACCAAATACAGGGCTAAAGAAAATCCCGGACAAAAATTTAGGTATTCGTCTTATTCAACTTCACTTTTAGGCTACTGCTTGGAGAAGGCCATTCAAAAACCTGCCAGTAAATATTTAGAAGAAAAAATTTGGACTAGAATTGGCACTGAGTTTCCTGCGGCAATGGTAGCGCATCAAGACTCAGGCGAGATGCACTTTTGTGGATTGGTCGCCCAGGCACGAGATTTGGCAAAAATTGGTCGACTTTTCATTAATAACGGGAAATGGCAAGGTGAACAAATCGTGGGCGAAGAATGGGTAGAAGGTATTAAGAATAGGGATACCTTGAATGGCAATTGGTGGGGATACAATAAGGGCTGGTGGCTTGATACATACCGGTCGTTAACACAGGACCAAATATGTAGCAAAGTGTGGAACACAGATCATAAGTTAGAAAATTTTCAATGTAGAGATTTTATTGCTGCAGGATTTAATGGTCAAGAACTTTATATGGATCCCCAAAACAATGTCATTATCGTCAGACAAGGTAAATCTATTAGTGGTTTGAGTTGGATGAAGTCCACATCAAAATTGGGATACCTAATGGGAGAAATGCACAATAACATCCTTCACCTAACAAGTGTAGAAGATTAGGCCTGCTGAAGTAACCTATTTGGCCAAGATTCGTTAGAAGATAGCGAAAGCATTTTGAAAGTAGTCGGTCAAATATTCATCCTGTGCATCCTGGTATTTCTAACCACCACGACACTTGCAAGCAATGATTCATTGCTGAACGTCATTCAAGATATTAAGGACCCCAAAGCCTTTTTCAATTTATATGAGGATGACCTTTATTTTAATAGCAAGACTGAAAAAATTGTAAAAGAAAAAGGAGCTCTGAAAGCAGCAGAAATGTCCAGGGTTCTCAATGATACTCTTAGGTTACGAGATGCGTTTCTCGACTTAAGCGCCTTTTCAGAAAACTTAGATTATGCTTTGATTTATGCAGACAGTTCTTTGAGACTTTCTATGCTTTTGAACGATTCCCTTAGTATCGCAAAAAGTTATAATAACATCGGTAATACATACAGAAAGAAAGGTAATTTTTCAGATGCTCTCCAATATCACCTAAGAGCTTTAGAGCTTAGAGAAAGAATCGGTGACAGCGTCCTTATGCCTAGTTCTCTGTTAAATATTGGAGTCGTTTATTATTACTTTAAGGAATATGATAAAACAGCAGAACATTACTATAGAGCACTTGAAATGAGCGAAAAGCTCAAGAATTCGCGCCTTCAAATAATAATTTTAATCAATCTCATTGAGATTCATGCTTTAGAAAATAAGTTTGACAAATCCACTGAGGCGGCATCACGTGCTAAAGAATTGTTGGCAGAACATCCTCAAGCGGATCAACATCATAGACTATACCTAAACCTTGGAGAAATGAATGAAATGAAGCAGGATTTGGTATTGGCCGAATATAACTATTTAAAGTGTCTGGAGCTTCTGGAAAATTCACAGAACACCATTCGAATTGCAATTGTATTTGAACATTTGGCAAGCCTTTATGAGTCACAAGAAAAATACTCTAGGGCCATTGAATATTTTGAAAAAAGTGAGTCTATTTTTTTGAAAATGAATTATTCTAAAAATCTATTCAATTGTTATAATCACTTAGAAAATATCTATTTAAAACTAAAACGCTATCAAAAGGCTCATCACTATGGTAATTTAAAATTTAAAATTAACGATACACTTCACATATCATCAAATG
>JALEGO010000067.1 GCA_022763165.1 Flavobacteriales bacterium | reverse complement strand
GTCAAAGGAAACATTCTCATTGACATTGATGACCAGCTGGCTGAGCAATTAAATCTTGAGGCTTTTGAAGAATACCACAGACCACAGCAACCAGCCGTGTTCAAGGGTCGTGCATTTTATCCTTTGACTCCCGAATCTCCCGCTGGTCTTTTGGTCTATTTGGTTGATGGATCAGGAATCAAAATTGATTCGGCAATTATTGATGAGGAAGGTTATTTCAGCTTTAAGCTAGTTCAACTCAATCAGAGCACGACCATACTTTTTGAAGATAAAGTACAAGACGACATTTTAATTGATATTAATGGGGTTATTGCTAAACAGCTAGATCTTCAATCTCATGAGAAATACTATAAAGTAAAACAGACTGCTCTAGTTCAAGGTCATATATTCTATCCTCTTCCTGAAGATATCCCAAAGGGTCTTTACGTTTACTTAGTGGATGGTATTGGAAATATTTTGGATTCAGCTCTCGTAGGTTCGGATGGAAGTTTTGAAATCGCGAATGCCAACCTCTCAAATACAAGCTTAAAACTAAGTCAGGATGATGAAAATGTCTTGGTTCAACTTGTTCCACACATAGCATCAAAATTTAATTTAAAACCGAAGGACGGCAAATATGAAATCAACGGCACTGCCTTATTTAAGGGAAGACTTTTTTATGCCTTAGATATTGAAGCACCTAAACAAATAATGGTGTATTTGACAGGAGAAAATGGCATCATTCTAGACTCCACTTTGACCGATTCTAATGGATTCTTTTCATTCGATCAAAAGTACTTGGACGAAAGAAACATTTCTTTAAAAGTCAACACCGAAACAGCCATTTTAGTTGATGTAAACACCAGTTTAGCTCAAAAATTGAACCTCATTGAACAAGGAGAGTACTACACCATATCGGATTCAGATCTGGCATTTGAAGATCATGTCATTCGAGGTTATGCATACAAAAACCTGCCTGGAGATCTTACCAAAGGGAGGACACTTTATCTTAAAGACTCAAACAACGAACTAGTTGATGTCTGCGCTATAAATGCGAAAGGGCAATTTGGATTTAGGAAAATACCAAATAGTTTACCTTATCAAATTTATGTTCCCAATGTAGGAGAGGGCGTCAATATCATAGTCTTCGATGAAGATAACAAAAAGGTTTCCTTGGTAATGAATGAAATTGGCAACTTCGAATTACCAATTGACAGGGATTACACAGCGGATAATTTCGATTTCTTGGATGAAAAAAATGTTCGAATTATAGTAAGACAAAAGTTTTATGATTACGGAAGAGTGTATTTCGAATTTGATCAATTCAAAATGGATGCAAAATCCCAAAAGACTTTAGACAATATCAAAACCATTCTTGACAACAACGAACACATTGTGGTCAATCTAGAGGGGCATACTGATTCCAAAGGACCCGCAGCATATAATCAAACGCTATCCATCAAGAGAGCTCAATCAACGAAAAATTATCTCATCAAAAGAGGTATAGACGCATCTAGGATCAAGGTAAAGGGCTTGGGAGAAACCAGGCCCGCCAGCCCCAATCAATATCCAGATGGCTCTGACAATGTTGAAGGACGAAAACAAAACCGTAGAACAGAAATCAAAATTAGCTTAGGCAATTATTGATATGCTAGATTTCTACCTAATCAAAAGAGATAGTCCAAATCCCAGAAGCCCAAAAAACTTAGAGTTTGTTGGGGGCTTGGAAAGTCATACTTTTTCCCATCTCAAGAAGCTCCAGATCATTTCCGATAACTTTGATTATTACTCTGATTTTCGTTGGGATATAGGTTTGATTGAAAGCATGTTACTAAAGACCGAGCACCTCAATTCACAAAATACAGATGTAAAACAAATTCATGAAATACTCACATTGGCACAAAAAAACCAATGTGCACTATTTGCTTTCTGCGACTAGCTTTTAAGTTTTCTTCGTAAATTGACTTAAAACACCCACCATGCATAATTCCATTCTTATCACTATTCTCTTATTGATTGTGACAGCTTATTCTACGGCCAAAGAAAGAAAAGTAACGGCCTCATTTTATATTTCTAGTTCGAAACTTGATAAGAGTATCAATGATGGATCTTCAAAAATAACTTTTAGCGTAAGTCAAGATTATACAGAGTTCCCTGATAACTCTAAAATAGTCATGTCCTATAATGATTCTGATATTGAAAAAACGCTTTCCAAAGACAATGAATTTGAGTTAACGTTGAAGCCTGGCAAATATGTTTTTAAGTTCTTTTACAATTCAGACTATGAAGAGATCATTACAGATAGCGTGGAGATTGGAAATCAAATGAGTGTTGAAGCTAAACTGAACTTCAAACATACGCTCATTCTTATTGAGGTAGAAAAACCTGTTATTTATTTATATACGGAACAAGCTACACCAGTCAACATTAGTCTGGATTTTAAAGGTGACTTGGGTTTTACTTATCCTAAATATGAAGGAAAATGGTCGTTTATGGCACATCCCAACGGTAAGCTAGAATTTGAAACCTTTGAACATTCTTATCTTTTCTGGGATGGGCAAATCAATCAACTTCCGGAGTTCGATCCTTCAACAGGTTTCATTTTATCCAAAAGCGAAGTATTACCTTTTTTGGAGACCAGCCTTGTGAGAATGGGGTTCAACTCGAATGAAAAAGAGGACTTCATTACCTACTGGGGACCAGAATTATCGCAATTTGATAATGTCTTTCTTCACTTCATGTGCAATAGCGAATACGATCAACTGGCTAAACTGACCATTGATCCTAAACCCGACACACAGCAACGGATATTCATGTTCTGGTGTCCTATTCGTTCAGAACAGCTACAAGTCACTCCTCAAAATTTACCGAAGTTTTCTAGAAACGGGTTTCACTTACTTGAATGGGGGGGAGCACAGATTGATTCAAAATATCTGTTGCCAAAACTATAATTCCGAAAGCTCTTGGGCAGTAGCATTTTTATGACCATAAATAGCAAGTTGTAAACTGAACTCATGTTGATTTGGGTATGTTAGTTGATCTACCTGAGATCTTCCCAAATTGTAAGCAATTCTGAGTCGTTGCAAGTTTAACTCGGCAAAATACAAGTGCTGATTACCTCTCAGCCCTAGACCAAATCCAAAATGCTTATGCTTTAAAAGCATAGAAGCCCACCCTGTAAAAGCTTCATGATATTCGAACATCAACCTTGGAGTCATAGAAAGTCCAAAGAATTCAGTGTTAAAAGTGTGAGCTCCATATATGTTAAATGAAGGGCGTATTTCGGAGGAAGGTCCAAAGCCTTTTACTCTGAAAATATTGCTAGCAGAAATACCCACAAGCGAGCGTGCTTTTTGATAAGTGGCGCCAACACCCGCACTGTAGTCCCTCGAATATGAATTTGGCAAAGGGTCCCTTTCAGACAATACGTCACCAGAACCAGCGACAAAATTCTGATTTAAAACATTCAGAACCATACCTGCAGATAGTTTAGCCTTTCCACTACGCCAAGTACGATTTCCAAATATTGAAATTTGGTTTAGAATGAGACTTGAAGCTACTTTATGCACATGGTGTATGCCAGCATTGAACTCTTTAATTCTAATCTGTGCAGAAGTGAAGTAATTTGTTCTTCGTTCTTCATCAGATGACAAAATTGTACTCCCAGAGCTTGTAATGCTTGCTAATATGGTATCCTCAATAGTATAGGAAGGGTTGATAAGCACATTATAATTATTGGGGTCGACATAGTCATTTTGTGCCATACAAGTAGCACACATAAAACATAGTATGATCCCAAGAGTTTTCATGTATTCCTAATAAATATAATGCAAATTGGTAACAGTTGTTACAGATTGTCAGTCTTCTCGATGGATTTTATTGAGGTTAAAACCATCATGTTCATCTTGTTTAAAATAACTAAAAACCACTTGAATGGACACCTCGTGTATTGCTTTCCTCTTTACCAAACCCAATTGACTATCTTCATTGTAAAGAGCATAACCTATTTTTAAGTGCCTATGTATATAACCAAGATTTAAAGTGAGTCTTTCCCCATCTATATCAGTTCCTACACCCAAGGCGTAGTTTTGATAATCCAACATCAATCGGAAATGATGGCGACCGTAACTAGAGTTTTGATAGCCAAAATATCCAGGT
>JALEGO010000644.1 GCA_022763165.1 Flavobacteriales bacterium | reverse complement strand
TCAAGAATCCATTTACATCATCAGGTAAATCCACGTTAAATTCAATGGGTGTTTGTGGTTCAATAGTCTTCGGATTGTTTAAAACATAAAGACCAAATGGTTTATTGGTATTGTATCCATAGAATCCATCAAAAAACCGTCTTATAGGCTGTTTTTCGAAAACCTTTTTTCCATTCAATTCCATTTCCCATTCACCATTCAAAAGGTCAGCAGGAAAGCCGTTTACGAAATTTCCATTGATTGCGGAGGCATCATATAGCAAACGAATTCCTGAAAGGGTTAAATGGCGGTCTTTGCCAAGTTTTCCGTTGTCGATATTGGTAATGCCAATCTCTTCAGATACAGAGAGGCGAATCAGTTCGCATCTTGTTCCTTTTATTTCGGCAGTTGAATAATATGGAGCATCTGAAATTTGCGCTTTTCCTGTCACTAAAGACTTTTGAATGGGTTTGGGCAATTGATGTGCACGTTCAAGAAAATGCTTCCTGAATTTAGATGCACCAATTTCTCCTTTGATGCCTTTTCGGCTCATTCCACGACTTGCAGAACCTAGTCCAGCCAAGATAATTTCTTCATTTGTTAGTTCTTCCATTGTTAATTGATTTATGGTTTAATTGAATATTAGATCATTTTTGATGCTCGCTTGAGCAGGGTAGAGTATTTACTCTTCGGGTGTTTTTTCCTTAATTCTTGTGCTTTTCGGTGCATGGCCTTTAGACGTGAAGCATTGCTTCTTTTACTTACTCTAGCTCTGGTTACGCTCTTGGATGGTACACGAAGCATTGTAGTGCTACCTCGCCCGATAGTTTTGCGCTTGTAAGTTCTTTTTCTTCGGGTTGTTGTGCCTCGTAATGATGGCTTTCTTCTGTTTCTGGCTCGTGTTCTGGCGGCTTTTATACCTGCTAACGATCGTTTCTTTTTTCGTTTGGCTTTCTTCCAGATAACCAATCCGATAATTGCTACAAGTCCACCCATGCCCACAATGATTATTTTCTTTTTGTGTTTAAGCCATAGGTTTTTCATTTTTTGCATCATAGTCATTGAGTTTGGGTCGCTCTGTTCCAATTCATCATTCGTTAGCGGATTCATCATTTTGGTGGTTGGAGATGGAAAGT
This sequence comes from Flavobacteriales bacterium, assembly GCA_022763165.1. GTDB lineage: Bacteria > Bacteroidota > Bacteroidia > Flavobacteriales_G > JALEGO01 > JALEGO01. Next base: position 5,550 of record JALEGO010000644.1, on the reverse strand, counting down.
CAGTGTCATCATTAAAAGTTGGAGTGCTTGGAGTTATTTCAGTATTTGAATTCATTGCCTTTTTTGCTTTGATTTTATCAGCAACATTTTTAAAAAGTTTAACAGGGTTTATTTTAGAGAGTAATTTTTTAGCGAATACTATAAAACCACTTGCTGCTGTTGTTGCGGTTGCGGCAGTAGCCGTTGCTGCCACTCCTAATTGTAAACCTGTTTTTTTAGCCGCTCTTCCCTTGGTTATTGCAGAACGGAATTTACTGGCTTTGCCTCCAATTTTAGTGTAGAATTTCTCCGCTTTATTTTTGGCGTTAACAACCTTTTGCCATTCGTTAAGATCAAGATTTTGGGCAGTAGCCTGGGATTGGTTCAAATAGCCATAAATTAGTCGAGAAGCGATTTTGAGAACATTAAGTTTTAATACGAGTAAAATTGAAGCTCTTAAAGTAATCGTGGCTGGGTTGTACTTAACCACTGCTTTGGCTATTTTTTTCACGCCTTTCCCCACTTTCTTAAAAAAGTTCTTAAGTCTTCTTTTCTTCTTTTTTCTTCTGCCTAAGCCTTCCAGGTCATCATCTTCGAGTAGTTCACTTAAATCGTATTCCCCCATATTTACTCTTGCTAAATAGATTGGTTCATCATCCATACCTGATAATTCTGAGGTATTGAGTTGCTCCAATCCCAATTCAATTGCTTTGAAAAAATTGGCATAAGAACTGTTAGCGGTAATAGCACTATCCAGTGCATCGTTTCGATCGTCTGCATCTCCCCAAGCATTGATAAGCTCATTCATTAGTTCCAGTTCCTTGTCTACCTGAACTGTTTGGCTCAAAATAGTAGGGTTGGATTTCTCTTGTATTAGGACTTGTCTGGCTTTGACCACTTCTGCTAAAATGCCTCTTTCCACAATTTCTGAAGCATCTTCTGCGCTGGCTAGTACTATTTCCGCATCCGCTTCTGATAATACTTCTCCAAAACCAGATAAAAAATTACTTTCCAATAAGTCTTCTTCAAGGTCATCGTCAGCATCAGATAGTGTGAACGGTTCCTTTAATTCTTGCATTAAGTCATTTTGGAGATCGGATGCTCCTAATCCTGATAATTCATGTAATTCCATAATTTTTATTGTTTTAAGGTCTATTATTGGTATAGCTTCGTGGTTGAAATGAGGTATTTCTGGTACAACATCTATCACATATTCAGCTCCTGCTTCATCAATGGCAACTGGATATATGTGTTGAAATTTCCCTACTTGCTCATATGCTGCGATTCTATATTCGTGTGGAATGCCCATATTAAGTAGTAGAGCACTTATTAGAATGGTATAGTCGTCACAATCAACGCCTATTTGAGCATCATGTAAGGAACGCTTTGGCGTTCGTAATTCTTCAATGCCATCTTGATCAAGCTTGTATTTTGTGTTGGCTCTAAGCCAATTCCATATATTCTCACTAGATTCTTCAATTGTTTCGCCTTCCAATTCCATAGCGAGTTCGGTAACTTGACCAAAATCTCTTTTAGCGATCAACTCCATGTAATGAAGTGTATCATTCAAATTGGCAGATTTCTTTAAGGTTTTTCTAAAGCCATCCACAGTTGATATTCCGCTCAAATTCTGACTAGAAGCCATTGTTTTAAGTCCTTTAGAAGCAATGTTTTCGATAATCTTGGATACTCTGTTTGTCAAGGCCTCAGAAGGATAGCCTGCGCCACCAATTCCAGAAACAAGAAAATGATTTTGGATTTTTAGTAATGCTAATTTTTGGCTTATATAGACTTCAAATGTTCTTGCAAATACTTCGGTTCTTCGGTTCCAATATTCTTCTAATGCGTCCAGACTTGAGTTAAAGTCTGTCTTTTCGCCATGCGTATTGAAATAGAGTAAATTGAAAAACTCTTCAAATTGTTTTTCGAACCAATTCCCTTCTTTTGCAATGTTTTCGTCATAACCCTTTCGAGTAGTTCTGCCGCCAGAAACATACAGTTGTTTGGATTTGGTGTAAAAGGAAAGTATGTTGTCTAGGGCATGTGCCCATTCATGTGCTAAAACGCCAATTCCTTGGGTTTTGGTGATATTGATAACAGCAAATGGATTTGGTTCATAATGACCAGCAGCTCTTCCTTTTCCTCGAGCACCCAAAGCAATTGAAAGCTTTCCATTCAAACCCATTTGATGATCCTGTGCTTTGAATATCTGTGCTAAATGATGAAGAGAAAGCATTGAGCCGTAAAGAAAATTGGCACGGTCTTCTTGACTCATCCAATTTCCAAACTCAATGCTTCTCAGATTGAAGTGCTTCAAAGCACTTTCTGTATTGTGCAACCAATCAGCTTGTAATACTTTTGATACGCCAACATGAAGTTCAGGATCAAGAAAAAGACCTTCTTCCCTCCAATATCGATCTATACGGCCGCCCTTAACCAATTGACCAGCATCTTCAATTTTACCTAATATGTTGGCTGGGTAATTCATGCAGATTCACCTACTTTTTGATTTAAGGAAGCTATGTGGGATTGATTTTTATTGCTTCTGTAATGCAGAGACTTGATGTCTTCTTTGATTTCCTGAATGTCGGTTTCAATTCCTTTGTCAATATGAGTTTGTATACCTACAATGAGAAGCTTTAACTTGTTGGTGTAGTCCGTCAATTCTTTGATTAATTGTTTTACCTCTTTATGAATCGATTTTAGTAAATAGCCGACCATACCAACAAGAGAAGTAAATAGAATGGATAATATGAGGATGTACACTTTTTCCATTACACGTTTATTTTTTCATCAATTTCAATCGTAAAACCTTCGGCAACCACGAATCCCTTCAAGTGGAGAGGGATACCGTAGTCGCCTGTGGTTAAAAAGTTTGCCCCTACATTCGCTACACCTCCGGCTTCTTTGATTAATAGCTGTAAGTCCTGTGAGGATATGAGGAAGGACAAGGGCAAAAGGTTGTTTTTGTTAGGTTGAATGATAATTGTGTTGGCAAGCGGTTTTTCTTGTTCTCCGATGAGTTTCCCTGATAAAGAATAGATTTCTACATTGAGTTGTTCTATTTCAAATGAGCTACTAGAGAAATTGTTGAGTTTTATCAGAACATCTGCTTTGATATCAGAAAACAAATTGGATAAATTGAGTTTGGGTAGCTTAAAACTATCAACGCTCACTTTCAATCGATTTGAATGTTGGTATTTTTTAAAATACTGCCAACCTTTTCTGCCTGCCAAGAATATAAATACGATCACAAAAAGTCCTATTGCTTTGTTCATGATACTAATATCCATCAATGCTAAATAGCACTTGAGCATATAGGTTAAGGGCTGTAGGTATTAGTTGATCATTGTGTGTATTTGAGCTGTTATGAGCTTGATTTAGTCAGTTTACAGCTTGTATTAGATGGTATTTTGAGAAGACTTAGTCTTTGGACAGCCTGAGTTTGCTTGCTACTACAAGTACTACATTACTACTCTTTAATTATTAAGCTATTATACTTAGTAACAATATATTATATAAGTCGTAGTAGTGTAGTAGAAGTAGTATTGTTTTAAATGATAATTCGTAAATTTACCAAGTAAAGAAAGTTGCTTTTGGGGGAATAATATTTCGGTTAAGAATAATAATTAAGGCATTGAATATCCAAGCATTCATATTTAAGATTAAAAGATTATTGTATTTAATAATAAGAAGATTTCAATCTCAAGAAGTTCTTGCGGTTTATGATAATGACTTAGATTCATTGCTGAAAAAACTTGGTCTTTTTGATGAAGTTAATAATGGTGCATTTCAATGTCCTGAATGCTGCATTAAGATTACAAGGGAGAATTTAGGGACAATTTCAAATGAAAATGGAGCAATTATTATTAGATGTCTTTCAACAAACTGCAAATCTAAAGAGCAAACTTAATGATGATAGAAGTATGGAATATTTGCATAATTATTTTTGCTGTTATTGGCGTTTTAGTGACAATTCTTAAGTTTTTTAGTCTATCGACACGGGCAATAGTATGGTGGCAAAATTTCATTGAAAAAGTTGCGAAAAACAGAAGGAATAAATTTTTAAAGAAAAAAGCTACACAATTTAAAATTGAAGCTATCGTAAATGCTACGGTGTTTGATTTACAAAAAGAACTACCGAAAAATTGGGTAAAAAAAATGCACATTAAATGGGTAGATCAAGGATCGATAAAAAAACTAGATCGAGGCCAAAAGATTATCAGAATTGAACCCGAAGATAGACAGGATTACAATTTAATAAATGGAATTTTTAGCTATTATCAAAACTGTCTGTTTCCTAATACTTTTGAAGTAGTACCTGACCGTGTTTTTAACGCTTTGGTCGTGAAACTAAGTCAAAGAACTATTCAGAACAGCGCTAGAAAGGATTTCTTGTTGAAAATATTTAACAGTACAATTCTGGAAAGAGAAATTCAGAATGATATTGATGTACTTAAATTCTTTGAACCTTTTGTCGATCTGGATGAAAGAGGATTTCTTACTGGAGCTCTAGTTCGGGAAATTGATGCAATCGCAGAAAAAATAAGGGTTAAGCAAATCCGTGGTCAATTCGAATCAATTATCTTGAATACGGTTGAGCATATGCGACTTTTTACGGGAAAGCTAAAAGGTGGTAAGGGTGCAATTGCTGAAGACGAATGGGAGTTTTCAAATGACATTCATACATACCGATTTTTATTAGCAAAAAGACAATCGCATATGAAGATCGATGCACACTTTAAAAGAGCTGTAAATGCTTTTGATGACAATGTAGATCGATTGTATATTTTTGGAAGTAACAGGGATATTCCCTTTACTACCAAATTGATAGCACGAATCTCAAATAAAACTGGTTATAAACATATTGAAACATTTGATTTGGATAGAGATTTTCATTCAAATAAAAAGGGCATTGGAGCTATATTTATAAAGCAATAATTTAAGTCTAAGTAGTGATAAAAGAAGGTTTAAAAAAAAATTATTCCTTCATCTCATGTTGAAACCGCTCTTCATCAAATTCATTTCGTTCAATAACTGCATAGACCTTACGGGGGTTACCTTGAATACGCTTAGATACAGGATTGCCATAGCCTAATTTATCCATTGAAGTGGATAGTTTCTTAATAGACATTCGCATTCCTGACCAATTGTTCATTTTCGCCAACATTTCTGATGGCATCATGAATTTTGCTCTTGTATCGCTAGCTTGGCAGGGCTCAAACAACTTCATGAGCCATTCTTCTTCTGGAGGAATTTGTCGGTAGATTTCATTAATCTGATTGAGCACCATCATTTCCTCTTGAGCAAACCAGTATTGATAGCCTTGGTTTAATAAATGGAGTGCTTGAGTCCAGACCATCTTGATGTCCACTTTATGTTGGAAATTGATGTTCTCTGCTGTGAATACTAAATATCTTCTGTTCTCTGTATCGGTTAAAAACTTTGGATTATTAACGCTTCCCATAAAACTGCATACTCTTTGCCTTTTTCTGGAAAAACGATGCCAGGTCTTTCGATTAGTGACAAATGGAGCGGTAATAATAGCCTTCATGGAATTGAAGTCTTTAC
>JALEGO010000643.1 GCA_022763165.1 Flavobacteriales bacterium | reverse complement strand
TATTGTTCTCTTCTGAAAACTAGATCGTAGCTTTCGTTTAGCCTATGAACACTTACTGTAGCATCTTCATAATAATTGTAATAATTTGTATCACAATGTGTTGTCAATATGGCTAACAAATGTGTTCCCAAGTTCAGTAATTCACCTTCCGTAGTTAAGCAAGTATCTCTGTAATAAAAAGCTGAATCCGTTTTAGCGATCTGGTGCGTGAGCCATTTATCCATTAGTTCAGCCTTTCTATAGGTTGGATTGAACTTGTTTTTGGATCCGAAAAACATGTGAATAGGAATTTCCTTAGATGCTTCCAGTGAATCATAATATTGCTGAATAGTCGAATCAATCCCTTTTAGATTGGCGTATGCAATCTTTTCTTCAAATCCAGTTCTTACTTGAGCTGTGCATGAGAAACACAGTATTATCAAACCGATAAGACAAGCTCCTCTCATAAGTGAAAAACCTTTGCTTTTTCCACGTTAATCTCAGAACCTTCAGCTAAAATAACAGACACAGGAGTTTGATGATTAAGACCCTCAAAATCTGAGCCGTACATTTTCGAAAAATTCAAATCGACAGAGTAGCCTATAATTGAATAGGACTTCCACCTAGGATGTCCAACTTCGTATTCATAAGTACTTGAATCATTTTTCTTTGTATAACCCCAATAATGCTCTGTAATGAATTCTTCCTCTGAATCTACTGCTATTCTCTTAGATTCATTAGAAGCAGATACTTTTATACCAAACCATTCTTGTTCAAATTTCCATTGATATTGAACAAAAAGCTCATTTGTTTGCCGAATATCATGTTTCATAGGTAAGGTGATATAATTTTCATTGTAAACACTATTGGCTATAACGGAAATTGCCTTTTTAGGAACAATTTCTTTTATAAAAACTACTCCCCTTCTCCATTCCGACCCAACTTTTCTTTTAACATAAAACCTCAAATTGACTTCTTCAAAGTTTATATGAAAAGGAATTTTGACACCAAGTATTCTTGTGTTTAAAAACATAAACCCTACAACACTTAAATAGCACTTATCATTCCATATATCTAATTCAGTTCCTTTAGGAATATAGGGCTTTAGGATATTTGGATCTATCTCATAATTGACTATGAGCAATTTTCTCCATTCCGCATTTAAAAAACTCATTACAGTTTAATTTTGAGTCCCATTTGCTTTTTCATATGCAATAATGCCTCGGCATTCCCTTTAGCATCATCAACAGGATGATGAGTGTGTTTGGTTTTTCTTAAATGCTTAAAGTTCTTGAATGTATCTTGTATTAAACCTTTATAAAGACTTCCAAGGTTTTGGGAAGAAAATCCAAAGGGATTTTTACCAGTAAAGTGATGAAAATACCAACATACAAACATCCAATCAAATCCATTATTATCACTGATAAACAGTGGTCGATCTTTACAGACTTCATCAATCCAATTTGCAAAGTCCTTCATTGCAAGTTCAGGATCTTCGAAAGTCATGGTTTCTGCTCTACTATGACCTGAAACGTTCAAGGCCTCAGGAATGTATTGATCTGAGATTGGTTTAATTTGTTTGTAAAAGGTTTTATCTAGCGTCTCATCCACTACGACTGCCCCAAGGCTAATCATAGAGTAATCTCCGGGTATAGGACCATCGGTCTCTACATCTACCATTATATAAGTCATAAATCATTTTTTAATAGGGTGACAAATTTCCAAACATCCACAAAATCAATCTTTCAAATTTTCAACCAGATACTCAGGAAGACTTTGCATCGCCTGTTTCAATTTTCTTTCATTGGAATCCTTTCTTGCACCTTCTTTGAGATAGTAGGTATAGTTACCGTACAAATAATAAATTATTAGACGGTTGAAATCATCTAATTTTGAATCGGCTATAATGTCAATCATTGAGCATTCAATATCATCTTTGAATTGTGTTTCTGCCAAGGCTCTACCAATTCTCACAATACTTCCGTAATAATGATTTTCACTGGGACTTTTAAATCTGAAGCAAATACCCAACAAGAGATCGACCACATTAATATCAAGTTCTTCCAGTTCTCTGATATAAGTCTGTCTGTCCTTCCAGGCCCAACTTCCATCTGAAACTCTAGCAAAGTGATCATTCATAATATCTAAATGCGCCCTTAGAAACACCTCCCAATTAACCGCCTCAGCCGATAACACTGCTATGTTCATCGCATGATATCTAGGTGCATTATCCATACTACACATTCCATATACCCTTCTACTTCGTTTTAACCTCAAAGCAGCATTTTTTGAGTAATATCGCTCAACATAAAATTCAAAATTATCTGAGGACCCTCCTGAGTCAAAAGCGAATGTCACAGCATCAAAAAGTTTCAGTTTGAACTCTGGACCTTCACAAAAACCATCATCAATTTGTTCTATGCGATCCGAAAACCAATCAGAATATTGCTCAGAATGAGAATACTTGGACTCACTGTTATATGTAAAAGCTCCAAATTCATCGTTCAAAAAGTCTAAGAATGAAGTCACTGGTGATGTAGAATTAAACTCATCATCCCATGGATCATAATCCATGTCCTCTAAGAATACTTGAGTACTGGTATCAATCATACAATCGCTATACTGTATCATCCTTGAATATGCTTCTGGAATCGGCATTGATTCAAAATCTTTAACCAAGTACAGCGCCATGAACTTTTCTTCATCAAATCTTTCTTCATAAATCCATTTACCAGCGCTTTCATTTAATGAGAAATTCTGATCACAAGTTATATTGGTTTCTATTGGGTGTGTTTTGAATTGTCGACTACCATTGGAAAATTCATAATGTGGGACAATTAAAAGGTTTTCCACCAATTTGGCTTCAGGATATTTTTTCTTGAACTCTGTAAAGGATATTCCATTTTTTACGTCTGCCCTAGCCATTTTTGCTTCTGGCGCTTTGATCCAAATATGGTGAGCTACAGATTGAGGTTTGGACAGATAACTGGAAGATCCACAGACGCGATGTTTTAAATTAAGAGAATCCACAATTTTAGATAGTTGATTCATTGTATTTGTGGAGTAAATAAGGCCATTATCATAAACGTTGAACTCATTGGACTGAGCAAAAACAGATACAAAGAAACAGGTAAGTAACAATGAGGTAAATAATCTCATAAGCCGGGATTTAAGAGTCTAAGAATACCAAGTTTACGGAAAAAAGTACGGATAATCATGACAAATTAGTGAGCGGCTCCACTCAAAATTTGTGTGGTTGATGATAACAGACCAAAAACAAAACTAATACATTTGTGGT
>JALEGO010000642.1 GCA_022763165.1 Flavobacteriales bacterium | reverse complement strand
TCCAGTATATGAGAAAGGGCTTCAAGAATTATTAGGAAAAGAGAATTCCGATAAATTAATTTCTCAAATGAATCTTTATGGATCTTTTAAGAAATTTCCACCTGAATTAGAAAAGCCTATATTCTTCACTGATGTTAAGCTAAAATGGAATCAAGACTTGAGAGCTTATCAATCCACGAACGGGAAGCTTTCAATTGGAAATATCCTTAAGTCTCAATTAAATGTTGAGCTTACAGGTCATTTCGAAATTGTAAAGAAAAGGAGTGGCGATATTTTGACTTTTTATTTTGAGCTTGACCCAAATAACTGGTACTTTTTCCGTTATCAGAGAAACTTAATGCAAGTTCTTTCGTCTAATAAGGAATTTAACCAGGTGGTAAAAGATGTCAAATCTGACAAGAGAAAGATTAAATATGATAAAGGAAAGGTTTATTCATTTATTTTATCAACTCCAAAGAGGAAAGCAGACTTTTTAAAGCGATTTAATTAATTGGTTTTAGGTAAAGGAAATATATTAGCTTTTATAATCTGGTTTTCAGCTTATTGCCTGACTTTTGCTCAGCATGATGACAAATCTGAGCAAGAACTGAAGAATCAGGCTAGGGAGTTTTTCAAGAATGAGAAATATGGCGAAGCACTGCCCTTATATTCTCAACTTTTGAGCCTTTATCCAAAAGACCCCAATTTTGCCTATCACTTTGGGGCTTGTAGATTGTTTGCAGAGACCAATAAACAAGATCCCGTAAAAATTCTAGAACGCGCTAGCCGCAAGCCGAATGTTGATCCTGAAGTCTATTATTTCTTGGGAAAAGCATACCATTTGAATTACAGGTTCAATGAGGCAGTTGCCGCATATTCCAAATATCGTGATGGCGTTAAAAAACACGCCTATCCAGTAAAGAGAGATATTGAAACCTGTTGGAATGGAATGAGTCTCTTAAAGAAGATTACCGATATTGGGGTTTATGAGAAAAAGATTATTGCCGAAGAGGACTTTTTCAGGGCTTATAAATTTGACGATTTTGAAGGGAAAATTATAAGAAATCTAGAAGAGTTTCAATCTAAATATGACATTTCTGAGGAATATTCAACCGTGATGCACTTCAAAAGAGGTGCTGAAAAGATTTACTATTCCAGTTATGGAGAAAATGGAGAAAATGGCAAAGACATTTATGTCATCACCATGCAAGAGTCTGGAGAGTATGGAGACCCTCAACCCCTAGGTTCTAACATCAATACTCCTCATGACGAAGAATTTCCCTACTTACACCCCAGTGGACAAATTCTCTACTTTGCCTCTAAAGGACACAACAGCATGGGAGGTTATGATATCTTTAAGTCCGAGCTCGGGCCAGGTGGTTGGGGACCACCAGTCAATGTCGATTTCGCCATTAATACTCCAGCGGATGATTATTTATTTATAACAGACAAATCCGAGTCAACAGCATACTTTGCTTCAAACAGAGAAAGCAAACATGGTTTTATTACAGTTTATAAGGTTTCCACTGAAAGAGTTCCAGTACGAGAAGTTGCCATTAAAGGAGATTTTCTATCTAAAGACACTAAGAATGCCAAGATAACAATTGAAAACACTGTTACAGGAGTCAAACTTGAGAGTTTTAATACGGATACCTCAACAGGGCAATACGTATTAAAGGTTCCCAACGGTGGTAAATTTAAATTCTACGTTGAAGCAGATAAGGGACATGCTGTTCACACTGGTTTTGTGAATGTTCCAATTCAAAATTCATTTGTCACCTTAAGACAAGAGATTAGCCTAGAAGGAGAAGGTGATGGTGAGAAGATTCGAATTATCAACCATTTTGGGGATGAATCTGAGGAGTTTTCTTTAATTCCAGAATTTCTCTTAGAAAAGGCTGCTTTGTCAGTGGATACTTCAAATTTAGCAGCTTCACGAGCTGAAGCGCTAAAAGAGATGTATGATAGCATGGAAAAATATGATAATTCTAAGGATTCAGCTTTTTCCGATGGCTCAATTGAGCAAGACACAATGGAGGCATACCAAGCAAAAATCGTAGAAGAAGCTTTGAATTATGCTACAGGCTTACAAACCACTTCACACGAATTGTGGACCGATGCTGAGATCGCTTACAATTTTGCCAAAGAGAAAAAAATAGAATCGTTGAGGCTGAAGAAACAATCCGATGAACTAGAGGCACAAGATCCCGATAAGAGCAAAGAATTAAAGAAGAACTCTGCTAAAATGGCCAAGGAAGCTGATATCTCTTTCGATTATGGTGATTTATACAAAACAAAGTCCTCTGAATTTGAACTTGATGCCCAAAAAATTATTTTAATTGCTGATAAAATCACTAGTACTGAGGACCCCGCTGAAAAAAGCAGCTTAACGCAACAAATCAAAGGTGTTTATGAAGAGCTAATAGAAAAACACGAAAAAGATGAAGTTGATAGAAATTACATTACTGAAATTCAAGAAAAGAAAAGAGAAGCCGCAGCTGAGCGACAAAAAGTTAGAGAGCTAGAAGCAACTGCAAATGAATTGGTTGCCGAAATATCTGAACTCAAGGCTAAAGCGGCAAAAGCAAAGAAAAAGGATAGAGATCCTATTCTGCAACAATCCTTAGAGTTGGAGACAGAACTTGCTGAGATAAATCAACAACTCATTGAAGAAGACAAAAAAATCGCTGAGATTGAGAAAAATTTAGCGCTACTCGAAAATGAATCAGAGCTTTATTTGGATGTTGAGAATGTCATAGCAAAACACGACACAACTAATATTGAACATCTTTCTGAAGCCGAGCTCACAAAACTTGAGACTGAAATTGAAGAGGCAGAATCAAATAATAGCTATGATGAAATCTTAACTGAAGAACTCCAATTAGATAAAAAAAGCCCATCTAATGAAAATGAAAACAATGGAGATGCGCCTTTAGTGAGTATTCAAAATTTGAATGAAGATACTTCAGCCCAAGATACTCAATTGGATGTTGATACTAATACTACATCAAGTGATTTGGCTTCCACTAATGATAAAGAACCAGAGGATACTGTATCTACCGATGTTCCTTTGGTAAGTATTGTTGAAACAGATAGCAACAATACTACAGACCCGCAGAATAATGGTGAAATAGTTAATAATAATGGCTTCTTAGAAAAGAATGATGCTGAACCAGCTATCAGCAAAGATCTAAGTGAAGAGCTTAAGACACTGGAAACAGAATTAAAAACAGAACTGGAGAAAATACCGGATGATAATTCAGCGATAAGCCAAGAAGAAAAAACACAAGCATTAAACAATTGGAAACAAAGAGTAGATGACAAAAAAAGAGTGCTTGAAGATAAGGTTGCTGCCGGAGGTCTTGAGCAACAAGAACGCAAACAAATGCTTAATGAAATAGCTTATCTTGATCAACTCGCCCAAGCCAATTCCCTTCAAGACATTCAAAAAGCCAATCAAAACCAAAACGTTAAATCTGACATCCCAAAAACCACTGAAAATAAAGGAACTGAAAGTATCCTTGCACAAAATGGAAAAATTGAAGAGGTGATCTCTGGTTCGGAAAGTGAAACTGTAAATGGACTTAAAGAAGCCCTTGAAAAGAATAAGCAAACACCAAATGTTGAGAATCAAGCAAAAGTTCAAGAAGAATTAGACAAAGCCATTGCTTCACTGCAAAACGATGTCCAGAATGAGGAGCTTTCAACAGATGAAAAAACTGAGAACCAAAAACTACTTGATGAACTTCTAGCGCTGAATGATCAAATTCAAGATAATTCAAATCAGAACGAAACTGAATTGCAAAATGAAAAGCAAAATAGTAATGTATCAGATTCTGAGATTGGCCCTACCCCAACCGCATCTGACAAAGATCAAATCAATAATAAGATTGAAGAAAGTATAGCCGGAAATGACTTGCCTGAATTAAACGATTTGAAGGAATCAATCAAAACAGCTAAATCAGACACCAGCAACAATAACCAGACGGTTGCAGAGGAACTCGACAAGGCTATTGCGAGCTTGGAGGCCAAATCGAGTGATGGAAACCTGACTGAAGAAGAAAAGGAAAAAAACGATGCTGTCTTGGCTAATTTAGAAACTTTCCGAAACGAACTTAAAGCAAGTAGTGAGGCAAAAAGTTCCAATGTCCAAGACGGGACCTCAAACTCACAAAGCATCCCTGAAGTTCAAAATCAACAGGAGATGGATGGAATCGCTGAAAACTTGATTGAAGATGGATTGGCCACGAATTACATAGAATTCAAAGAAAAAGAGCAACAAGCCATAAAAAATGGAGCTTCCTCGGAAGATATACAAAAGATAAATGAAGATTGGGCAGCAAGCATTGCACTTGAAATTGATTCTCTCAAAAAGGTTCAAAATAATGAGTCTGATGACTCGAAAAAAGCTGAAATACAAGGTCAAATCGATAACCTTGAGTATTTGTCAAAGCAAAAAACAACTCGATCGGAGGAGATCGCAGCTTTGGCTTCAAAGAGCTCAGAAAATCAGAACCCAAAGAATTTGAATGATTCGACTCAAACCGATGCTACTCAAACTGATGCTAATCAAACTGATGCTAATCAAACTGATGCTAATCAAACTGATGCTAATCAAACCGATGCTACGCAAACTGATGCTACTCAAACCGATGCCACTCAAACCGATGCCACTCAAACCGATGCCACTCAAACTGATACTACTCAAACTGATGCTACTCAAACTGATGCTACTCAAACCGATGCCACTCAAACCGATGCCACTCAAACTGATACTACTCAAACTGATGCTACTCAAACTGATGCTACTCAAACTGATGCTACTCAAACTGATGCTAATCAAACTGATGCTACTCAAACTGATGCTAATCAAACTGATGCTACTCAAACTGATGCTACTCAAACTGATGCTACTCAAACTGGTGGCATTCAGCAGGATTTTGTATTCAGCGCTTCATCTGACATTGAAGATCAAGAAATTCAGGACTTTTTGAATAAATCTCTTCCTGAACTTGGAAGTGCAATGCAGCTTAATTTAGAAGAAGATCTGACGCAAATAGAAGAACAATCTAAAGCAATAGCGGATTCAATTGCAGCCTGGGAAGAAGAAATTGCGAAAATTCAGGGAAAACTTGCTGCTACCAAAAAGAAAAAGAAACGTGCTGTCTTAGAATCAGACCTCCAACGGTATCAGGATAAAGTGGAGTCTGAGAAGTCTAGACAGAAAGTACTGAGTATGGAAAAAGATGCTCTTTCACTAGCTTCAAATAACACTCCTAAAAATCTGTTTGATGAGCAAAGAGAGAGCATATCTATTGGTAAAGAAGTAGCTAAATTGGAAGAAGGGATATCTCAAACTGAGGAAAGCATTTCAATAAAGACTCAAGAACTCGACAACACTAAAAAGAAGAAAATAAGACGAAAGATAGAGTCTGATTTGAAAAACCTTGAGGCCAAGGTTAGCTATCAACGAATCATTCTTGCCGAGCAAAAGGAGGCTTTGAGTAATATGAAAAAGTTGGAGCGAAGCATGGTTTCGAAAGCCCTTGTTGAAAATGTAATAGCTCCAAATGCGTTCCCCCTAGCGTCAGGGGCTCCAGACAATGAGATACAAAAATCTGATGATGTCAAAACCTTCTCAGAAAATAGAGTAAAGACTATGACACTATTGAAAGCAGCATTAAATGATTCTAAGTCAGCCGAAGAGAGAAAAATACTTGTTAAGGATATCAACGATCAAATTTCAGTTTTAGAACTTGAACTGGAAAAAACTGAAGATGAAGAACAAAAAAAGCAATTATCCGATAAGATAGCACTGCTAACCCAAAAAGCAGATGAACTAATGAGAATGGCTGATTCGTTGCTTAATGCTAGTCGCAACAATCAAAGTCAAGCTCTAGAGGCAATTGGAGCATCCTCCGACCAACTTCTGGCCTTGGAGCAAGACTATGCGAAGAAAGTAATCCTTACACCATATATTTCTGAAGAAATTGTTCAAGTAGATACGCTACAAAAACCCAAAGAAAAGGTAGAGGTGGAGGTTGAGATTGATACGCCATTTGTTCAAACCAACCCAGATGAGAGTGCTTATAATGAAGAAAAACCTATTCCAATTGATGTACCCATACCGAGTGGGTTGATTTTTAAGGTTCAGGTCGGAGCATTCCGAAATCCTATACCTCAGGATTTATTTAAAGGGTTTTCCCCAATTATGGGTGAAAACAGAGGATCTGGAATTACACGCTATACTGCAGGAAGTTTTGGAGATTTTGCAAATGCTGATAATGCTAAAGAACAAATCAGAAATCTTGGTTACAGAGATGCTTTTGTAGTAGCGTACTTAAATGGAGAAAGAATATCGATATCTAAAGCACGGCAAATGAGTACCGATCAGCTTGCCAATAACAGTGGTACAGCACAAAATGGTGAAACCACCTCTGTCAATAAATTCGGTGTAACTGAACAGAATGTGGCAGCGATGAGTGGTGTCTTCTTTACTGTTCAAATTGGGGTTTACACCAGGCCTGCATCTCTCTCAGAATTGTACAACATCAACCCTGTTGTGAGTGCTAAGACAGAAAACGGCATGATTCGTTATTCCAGCGGAACATATAATGCATTCTCTGTTGCCAATCAAGCTAAGACCGAAATTAGAGCGAAAGGAATTAGAGATGCATTTGTCACAGCCTATTTTAATGGGAAACGCATATCTGTTGCAGAAGCGAAAAATTTAGTGAACAATGGTACACCTACTTATCAAGGCAATGCAAGCCCTGCTTCTCAAGGTGAAAATAAAAGCCCATCACAATCCGAGAACAAAACTTTTGGTACGAATGACAAGGCGAAAAATGGTACTTTCTTCAGCATTCAGGTGGGCGCATACACGTCCAACATTCCTATTTCTGCTGTAGAAGTTTATTTGGAAATCACCCGACAACACACGATCTTTGTACAGGACAACGAGGGTCTTAAGCTATATCTTACGGGTTTGACTAAAGATTTTGATGAAATTAGTGCACTTCTACCTAAAATAAAGGGTTTTGGTCTTCAAGATGCCTTTATTGTAGGATTAGATAATGGTCAAAAAATTGAGGTTGCAAAGGCCAAAGAATTGATAAACAATGAGTGAAACTAAGACTTTAGAAAAGGTTGAAACAAAAGTTCAAGAGGAGCATTTGAAGGCACTTCTTGTGCACAATGATGATGTGCATACATTTGATTATGTGATAGAAAGTCTTGTAGATATTTGTGGGCATACTGAGATTCAAGCAACCCAGTGCACCTATATCATACATTACAAAGGTAAATGTGATGTCAAAAGGGGCTCATTCGATGATCTATTGGCACCTTATAATGAACTTATTGGAAAAGGTTTATCTGCTGAAATCGTAGATTGACGTCTGATCTGTTACTATCTAGTTAAATAACCTAAATCTGATTTTTTAAGCAGTCTGTTTCTTATATTTGCGGCACGAAATTTGAATAATTCTGCTAAACCATAAGGTACTATGAAATTCTTACCCAAACTACTTCTTGCCATATTCTTGATTTCATGTGCAAAAGTTCCAATCTCAAATAGGAGACAGCTTCATTTACTTCCTGAGAGCACTCTCATGAGTATGAGCCTTACCAATTACAGACAATTTCTAAGTCAAAATCAAGCGGTAGCATCTTCCAACCAAAACACACAATTGGTGAAAAGAGTTGGTGGAAAGATCCAAAATGCTGTTGTCAAATACATGCATGATGAGGGACTTTCTAAAAGAATTAAAGACTACAAATGGGAATTCAATTTGGTGCAGGATGACCTGGTTAATGCATGGTGTATGCCTGGCGGAAAAGTTGTCATATACACAGGGATTCTACCTGTAACTCAAGATGAAACTGGACTTGCAGTGGTGATGGGACACGAGATAGCACATGCGATTGCTAGACATGGCAATGAAAGAATGAGTCAACAATTAGCTGCGGTTGCTGGAGGCGTTGGCTTAGCGGTCGCACTAAATGAAAAGCCTGAACAAACAAAGAATATATTTTTAGCGGCTTATGGCGCTACCACAGGTTTGGGCATTCTTAAGTACTCAAGAATGCATGAAAGCGAGGCAGATAAGTTAGGTCTCGTGTTTATGGCTCAAGCCGGTTATGACCCAGATAAAGCTGTAGGATTCTGGGAAAGAATGGCTAAACAAGGAGGAGCAAATGTCCCAGAGTTCTTAAGCACTCACCCGAGTCATGAAACCAGAATTCAGAAAATAAAAGAATTTCTTCCAGAGGCCAGAAGGTATTATCAGGCCGCAATAAAAGGTTCCTAAATGACGCTGGGAGCGATCATAGCATTATTGCTCGTTGGACTTCTATTAGTCTTCATTGAAATATTTATTGTTCCAGGTGTAATGAAGGTTGGCATCTTCGGCCTGATTTTAATTGTTTTCGGAGTAATTCTGGCCTTCAATTACCAACCAGAAGTAGGTTGGTACACCTTTATCGGAGCGCTATTAGTAGGAGCTGTTTTGACAATTGTTGCGTTGCAAGCCAAAACTTGGGAACGGTTTGCTTTAAATGCGGTTATTGACTCTTCAGTGGCTTCAAACACACAATTAAAAATCGGAGATAAGGGAATAGCCATCGCACGCCTTGCGCCTATTGGAAAGGCTAAGTTTCCAAACGGAGAAGTACTTGAAGTGAAATCTGAGGGAGCATTTATCAACGAAAATCAAGAGGTTGAAATCATTAAGATTGATGGTTCAAGTATTACAGTAAAGCTTGTTTAGACTTGTTACTGCCGCATGAAGCTTAAAAAAAT
Source organism: Flavobacteriales bacterium (assembly GCA_022763165.1). Taxonomy (GTDB): domain Bacteria; phylum Bacteroidota; class Bacteroidia; order Flavobacteriales_G; family JALEGO01; genus JALEGO01. The sequence continues at coordinate 1,168 of JALEGO010000642.1, read as the reverse complement.
AAGAGTATCTCTACTGTTTTTTCAACTGATCACAGTTGTCGTTTATGGACATACCCAGAATCTTCTTGAAATTAACGAGCAGTTCGATGAGAAACTCTACCAGAATCACACTATAGCAAAGCACCTGTTGAATAAACAAAGGCTCTTGGTTAAAGAGCTCGAAGACGAAAATCACCCTCTATTTCTCGAAAATCTTGGTGATTATTATTTATCAATATTTCGGTTAGATTCAGCGCAGCATTTTTATAGTAAGGCCTACTCCTCAGCAAACATGAAGGAAGTAAAGGAAATGCTTGAACTTAAGCAAAAGTTGACAGCGTACAAAACCTGTATTAAGTCAGAAACACCCTTCGATCATACCCCATACTCACATTTATCAGAATCAAGCATTATTGAAATTGAAAATGCCTTTGATTATAAGTTCTATGATGATTCTATCGCAAATATGATTCGATCTGTTGATCCATCTACATTGCGAGAAAAAGTATTTCTGTATGAATACTATAGACTGAAAGTTGAAATGATTGCACACGATAAACCCGAAGCTGGTTTAAAGGAAATCTATAATTTAATTCATAATCCCATTGTCAAAAAAGACACTCAGATTATAGTAAAGCTATTGTGCATCAAATCTTTCTACGAAACCATTACTTTATCGTATAAAAGAGCTGTTGCCACCTTAGACTTGGCAGAAACATTATGCAACAATCCCAACTTAAAAAATGAAATTGCACTTAGAAGGGGATTTGCCTTGAGAAGGCAACAAAAATTCGACAGAGCTTTGGAAATACTTAAAAAAGTCAAAGCCTTTTATTCTCAATCCTCAAACCAATTTGATGAAGTCAAAACCCTTTATCACATTGCAGCAATATATGAGGATCAAGGCCTGAAAGATTCCGCTATTATTCATTTTGAAGAGGCTGCCGAAATCGAAAAAACATTTCCAAATGCTAGAAAAGCGGTGAACATTTATGCACGGCTCGGAAGCTGCTATGCGGACGTTGGACAAACTTTTAAGGCACTAAAGAATTACAAATTCTGCGAATCATGGTCAATACAATTTGGTGCCCTAAACACCTTGTCAAGTGCTTATTCAGCCCAAGCTGATCTGTATTATTACCAGTTAAAAGATTACGAGTCTGCAGCTGAATACTATCAAAAATATGCC
>JALEGO010000641.1 GCA_022763165.1 Flavobacteriales bacterium | reverse complement strand
ACAAAATCTGTTTTCAATTCGAAAACTTCTTCTTTTTGGGAGCTTGGGATGTCTTTGATTTGCTTTGTCTCATTTTTTGAGGACTCACAAGATAGTACTACAGGCAGCATGAAAATGATCACTATGTTTTTCATTTGTTCAAATTGATATTTAAATGAACGCCAAGATTCCATTTTTATCTCTTGTGATATCCTAAATTTTCATAATTAGAATGCAGAAATTTGTTGATGTAAGTTTTAGCCCTCAGACAAGAACGTTCCAAGCTGATTCCTAAAGCCAAGTTTGCGGCAATGGCAGAAGATAGAACACAGCCAGTGCCGTGTTTGGATTGATTAGCGATTTGTGTTGCTTTAAAAGTTCTTGTTCTGCCATCAGGGGTATAAAGCAAATCTTGGCCAAGTTCTTCTGCACTCGCATGTCCCCCTTTAACTAGGGTGTTGGTGAGAACTTCTTTTGCTAAAACTTCTTTATTCAAATCTAAGGCATCTAATTCTTCAAGGTTTGGAGTGATTAGGAAAATCTGTTTGTGTTTTTTTAGGTCAAATACTTTGTGAAATTCAAATCCAGAAGAAGCTTTTATTACTGGGTCCCAGATGATTTTGCACATATCGTTTTTGGCTAAGATTAAATCAACGATGCTTTTTAAAGATTGCTCATTCCTAACCAGACCAATTTTGACAACATTGATATCGTATGAATCAAACAGGGCCGCGATACTTTTCAATATGGTTTGATCATCAACCCAGAACACTTCATAGAATTCGCTGTCGACTTGAATTGTATTTGAGGTTATAACCGAAAGCCCATAGACTTTGTGTTCTTCAAAAGTCTTGATGTCTGCAAGCACTCCAGCACCACCGCAAGGATCAAAGCCAGCCACGGAAAGTACTTTTGGCCTTTTTTTCTTACTTATGGTGTAGTGTTTTGGCAATTTACTATTTCTGTAAATGATTCATGGAAGCGTTAAATTGATCTGATTTGCCCTTTGGAATTGATAGCGATTCCCACTCTTGATCTTTAATGGCTTTGGCAATAAAAACCATTTGACCAATGTGGTAGGCATAATGACCAAGTTGCCTATTGATGGCTTCGTAGGCCGTGTGCTTTTCAGATCTAATGGTTATGTGACGTTCCATATCTTCAGGAGATAAAGGGTCCAATATTCCAAACAAGACATTCCAAGCTTCATTCCAAACTTTTAAGAGCTCATCTTTATTCACTTGATTGTCGTGAAACTCTGTGTCTCTGTTCCGCCATTCTTTTTCACCGTCTTCAGTCCAAAAGTTTGTCCATCTCGATCGCATATTACCCGCAATGTGCTTAACAACAATCCACATCGAGTTGCTTTCAGGTGAAAATCTCTGATGGATTTCATTGTTATCGAGTTGATCTAAGGATTTGTCACCTAGGCTTTTGTAGTATTTAAATAGTTTCTGAATATTTTCAACATATCCTTTATTCATTGTCATGCAATATTTCTGGTTCAACATATACATCTGCTCCCTTCTTTTTGAATTCTTCAGACATTTCTTTCATTCCCTCCTGTATTGCTGATTCTTCGTCAAGGCCATGTTCTTTTGCATAGTCTCGAACATCTTGAGTAATCTTCATAGAACAGAAGTGTGGTCCACACATCGAACAGAAATGGGCAACTTTAGCATTATCAGAGGGTAATGTTTCATCGTGATATTCTTTTGCGGTATCTGGGTCAAGGGAAAGGTTAAATTGATCTTCCCATCTGAATTCGAAACGTGCCTTGCTTAATGCATCATCTCTGTATTGTGCTCCGGGATGTCCCTTTGCTAAGTCTGCTGCATGAGCCGCTATTTTGTAAGTAATAACACCTTCTTTGACATCATCTCTGTTGGGGAGGCCAAGATGTTCCTTGGGTGTTACATAGCACAACATTGCACATCCGTACCAGCCAATCATTGCGGCTCCAATTCCAGAAGTGATGTGATCATAACCTGGTGCAATATCAGTTGTTAGTGGCCCTAAAGTATAGAATGGAGCCTCACCACATGCATCCAATTGTTTGTCCATATTTTCTTTGATCATGTGCATGGGAACATGTCCAGGTCCTTCTATCATTGTTTGTACGTCATGCTTCCAGGCTACTTTTGTCAATTCTCCAAGTGTTTCTAATTCTCCGAATTGAGCCCTGTCGTTCGCGTCAGCTATAGAGCCCGGGCGCAAACCATCACCAAGTGAGAAAGAAACATCATATGCCTTCATGATTTCACATATTTCCTCGAAGTGTGTATATAAGAAGTTCTCCTTGTGATGTGCCAGACACCACTTGGCCATGATAGAACCACCTCTAGAAACGATTCCTGTAACTCTATTTGCTGTCCATGGAACATATCTTAATAATACTCCCGCATGAATTGTGAAGTAATCGACCCCTTGCTCAGCTTGTTCAATAAGAGTGTCTTTGAAAATTTCCCAAGTCAGCTCTTCGGCTTTCCCATTTACTTTTTCCAAAGCCTGATAAATGGGGACTGTTCCAATAGGTACTGGAGAATTTCTAATAATCCATTCTCGAGTTTCATGGATATTTTTTCCAGTTGAAAGATCCATTACAGTATCTGCTCCCCATCTGGTAGCCCATACCATTTTCTCAACTTCCTCCTCTATAGATGAGGTTACTGCGGAATTCCCAATGTTCGCATTTATTTTCACTAAAAAATTACGCCCAATAATCATAGGTTCTATCTCCGGGTGATTGATGTTTGCCGGGATAATTGCACGGCCAGATGCTACTTCATCCCTTACAAATTCAGGAGTGATTTCGAAAGCGGGTGTTTTGGCTCCAAAGCTATTGCCTTTGTGTTGCTTTGAAATCTCATTAATTTCTTGAATCTTTTGGTTTTCCCTGATAGCTATGTATTCCATTTCAGGAGTAATGATGCCTTTTCTAGCATAATGCAATTGACTTACATTTTGACCTTCTTTAGCTCGTAAAGGCTTTTTAATATGTTCGAACCTTAAGTGATCTAGCTCGCTATTTTTCAAGCGATCGATGCCATATTTAGAACTAAGCTCTGGGAGCCTTTCAACATCTGATCGATCAAATATCCATTGTTCTCTTATCCGCTCAATGCCTTTTTTGACATCAATTTCCTTTGAAGGATCGGTATATGGGCCTGAGGTGTCATATACGGTAACAGGGGGATTGACATCTTTTTTGAACTGGCCATCAGTAAACATAGGTTTAGATTCTGTGAGTTCAATTTCTCTCATAGCAACTTCAATATTGTGAAGCTTACCCTTAACGTATATTTTCTTTGATGCAGGAAATCCATCTCGTGTAATGTTGGACTTGCTGCTTGGAACTTTATCTTTAGCCATATTTATATATTGTCTTTTTACGTCTAGCCGCCTTGCACGGCTTTGATTATTAATATTTTATCATGATGGGATATCTGAGTCTGTTCCCATTGCAATTTTGGAATTACCACATCATTTACTGCCAATGCGGTGCCCTTAACACTGATTTTTAATTCCTGGACCAAGTCCTTCAAGGAAATTTGGTCTGGGTATGTACACAATTCATCATTGATGTATACCTCCATTTAAAATACATTACTAGGGATCTTTAAGAACACTTTTCCCTTCGCCAGCATTACCTGGATCAGGTTCAAAGGGTATTTCTCAGTCCGCTTTAACGGGCACCCCTAAAGTTAGATTTCGAAGTTACAAATTATTTTGAGATGCGGAATTCTTCACTATATGATTAAGCGAAATGGTTGAGTTAAATGCTTTGAGTAGCTAAAATGAGATCATTTAAAAAAAAAAAGTAACTACGCATAAAGATTGCGCAAATGGATCATAAACTTGTATTGAATTAATTGTTAAACGCTCTTTGAGCACAAAAGAAGAATGATGAATACTTTTTTAAATGCGGCTTACAAATATGATGCCTATACCGAGAATGGTGCAATTTCTCATTCTACTTCAGGTGATGCCTTGCTAGATTATTTTTCTAAAGCAGGAACTTATAGAAACAGAGAATTACAAGATGTGTTTGCAGATCTAAGTTTGATGTGGGCGCAATCTCCAAAAATTGCCTTGCAGATTATTTTTTACAATCGATTGATTACACGTAAAATAAGTGGTGATCTCGGAACAGAAAAAGTTCAGATGGGTCAGGGGAATAAGAGTGAATTTAGATTGGCTTTAAAATGGTTGGCTAAAAACCATAGGAGTGTTTTAAATAAAAACTTGTGGCTTGTACCTTTTGTTGGTTGCTGGAAAGACCTATGGCATACTGATTTGATACATGATTTGGATAGAAATATTGTCTTTGATTTGATCAGAACAGCCATGAGAAAAAGAGATCAGGCTGATTTGATTGCTAAATACTTGCCAAGAATCCGTTCTAAATCTAACACTCATAATGTAAGACACTTAGAATTGAATGAGTGGGCTCATGCCTTCATCAAATATTTAGGGTGGACGCCTAAGCAATACAGAAAATTCAAATCTTCTGGAAACGCTCATGAATTTCAGCGTAAAATGAGTCAGGATGGCTGGGAAGACTTGGATTTTAACACTATTCCAGGTAAAGCCTTGTTTCAGATGGTAAATCATCATGGATTAGATGGTCTTACGACTTTACAAAGACATGGACTTGAGGAAGGATATTTAGATTGGATCATGGATCAGCCAACCGCAAAGTTTACAGGTTATGTTTATGAACTTATGAATGCCGTTTCTTATAATAGCACTTTAGCTCAGTCTTATACTGTTGACAAGCAGTTTGATGGTTTGATTGAGCTGGCGCAAAGGGATAAGAAAATTCAAGAGAATGTTTGGTGTGCCTTGGATACTTCAGGTTCTATGCTTGCACCTGTAGCAAATACCAATGCTTATAATATTTGCATTTCCTTAGGGATTTACTTTTCTACTTTAAATAGCGGATCGTTCAAGGACCATGTAATCATGTTTGATTCTAAATCTAGAATTAAGCAATTGAAAGGCTCTTTTACGGATAAAGTGCATCAAATTAGATCTACTAAAACGGCTTGGGGAAGCACAAATTTTCAATCAGTAATTGATGAAATTGTTAGGATAAGAAAGAAGAATCCACATATTCCAATAAGCGATTTTCCTTCTACTTTGGTCGTTGTTTCGGATATGCAGTTTAATCCTGTAAATGGAAATGCGACTTCTAATTATGAAGCGGCCATGTTTAAACTTAAGCAAGTTGGTTTGCCAAAAATCAGAATCGTGTGGTGGTGGGTAACTGGAAGAGCTCAGGATTTCCCATCCACAATAGATGATAAAGGAGTAATCATGATTGGAGGCTTCGATGGTGCTATTTTGAGTTTGCTTTTAGGAGAGGAGCAAAAAAGCTCTGGATCAAAGAAAGTGACCGAAAAGCTTACGCCATTAGATAATATGTTAAAAGCTTTGAATCAAGAGATATTGCAAAATGTAAAACTGTAAACCAATTTAAACTATGAAGGACCGTAAGAATACTACAGCAATTAGAAATTTTTGTTCAAAATTATACGTGTTCTGTGGTCCTTCTTTAAAACAAGAGGTAAAATATTTATTAACCGTCAACCTATCGAATGAACACGTCAGCATTTCACCTTAACCCTTAGGAAAAATGTGTTCTGTGATGGATTGATTTTAAAGACTGAGAGCACCTCAGCAATTTAAAAACTCGTGAAAAATGTGTGCTCTGAAAATTTGAGACCAAAAGATCAGCTCAGCAATTTAAACTTTCCTTTAACCCGAGTTCTTGATAATAAATCCTCTCCAGAATAAAATATAAATTGGAGGTTTGGATGATTTTTGAGGAAGAACTAGCTGGGCTAATTTGACGATAAAATCTTTCAAAACTCCAATTTAGAAGGGTTTTCCAAAGGAATTCAACTAAAAAGTCAATCTTATTCGTTGCTTTTTCCTCATATTAGTCCAACTAGTATTTCGTCAAAGCGCCTTGAATATTGACTTTTTAGGTTGAACTGGTGAGGATTTATTATCAATAACTCGGGTTTGAGAAAAATAGACTGATCTGTGGTCTTATTTTGTAGGTCTGAAAAAGGTATATTTTCCTTTAGTTATTTGATCTAGTTTTAGATCGCTGACTCCAACCTTTCTTCCAGAAGTTTTTGTGTTTTGAGCCGCAATTACATAGTCTCCTTTTGCTTTGACTTCGTAGACGATTGCTGTATGATGACCCATCGTTTCCCAATAAACCATACCGTCTTTTTTATAATCTATTCGAACACCTTCAAATTGAATGATATCACCTGGAAAAATACATTCTGATTTGGGATCGACTTTTTTCCCGAATTTATAGGCTTTATCCCATTTGGCATCGTATTGATTCAAAGCTCCAGCAGCAACATCCCAGCATTCACCTCTATCAACCTTTTTTCCCATGTTGTCTTTAACATACCCCACAATTTTTTCATTTAAAACTGGAATATTATCACAATCCTGAGCAAAAGAAAAAACCATCATTAAGTGCAAGAAGATGGTAGTTACAATGATTTTTTTCATAAAATATAAAGTTCAAATATTATACCACTATTTAATGATTTCATCAATCTTTTTTTGGAACTTCTGGTAGTTTTCTTGTTCCTTTAGTTCATAATAACAGCCCGCAAGACCATCGATTGCCATTTCGTTGGTGCTGTCTTGGCTGTAAGCCACTTGAAAGTAGTTGAGGGCTCTTCTAAATAAAACGATGGCTTCTTCTTCTTTAGTGTTTAGTTCAATATTAAAAAAGAGGATATCAGTTGGAACTTGGTTGAGACTATTGTCTTTTAGGGCCTTTTCATAAACTCTTCCATCAATTACCTTCATGTTATGCAAGCCGAGGTGGTGATAATAAGATGCCAAATTTATGTTGTGTTCGATACTGAGTGAATCTGTTCTTAAATGGGAGATCAATAGTTTTTCCTTTTCTTTAAACATTTCAAAATCCTCACTATTCATATCCTTTCTTTCCTTATGATCATGTTTTTGATCCTCAGAAATTTCTTGCTCCATAGTGCAAGCAAATATGTTGATTAGTACAAGAAGAAATAAGACTTTTTTCATGCTTCAAAATAACGTAGAAAAAATGAAATGGGCCTGGTTCATTTTTGTTTACTTCCCCAAAATATAAATAGAAATGACCCAAGAATTGGCATTATCAATATGATTACAAGCCATACTATTTTGTTGATATTCTCCTCAAATTTTTTCTTGGTGAGCTTGAGAATGGCAAAACTTAGAAGTAATATGTACAGGATCAACGATAGGAATAGTATCCCCCAAGATGCCATGAACTCTCCAAAATTTGCCGCTTTTTGGACTGAGAAGGTGACTTGGTTACTTCTTACTTCCTTTAGAAAGGCTTGATAATCACCTTCAGTTTTAAAATCTGATCTAAAAAATCTAAATGGAATCGCTTTGTTTTTTACGCTGCACCGAATATCATAATCATCTATGATTTTTATAGATTCTATGTCTGTTATAGAATAGGCTGCTTCAAAATCTTCATATGGAATTTGTTCATATTCTTTATTTTGAGCAATTGTAAATTGCCCTATTGTCAAGAATATAACTACAATAAAAGCCGAAATTTGCTTCATGTTTGAGTTTTGACGAGTAAACGAGTTTCTCAAGAAATGGTTTCGACTAGAGTCAATTAATGATTAGCCTGCGTTCAGCCTGATACTTATCTTTCCAGTTTTTGCCATTCTTTAGTCGAAGTCGAATATCTGAAATAAGGTTGTTTAGATTGAAGTTAACAATAGGTCGGATGCAGCTGTACTTTTCGTAAAAGCCATATTTCGCTTTCAAAGCAGTCATTTCTTCAGAATACTCGACTTGAGCAGGAAGACCATAAGATTTAATTTTAACAAGTCCTTTTCTGTCATCAGAAGTACTCATACTCATTATAAGTATCATAAAGAAAGCCGAGAAACCGATTATGGACTTTTTCATTTATATACTGATATCTCCAATATGGATAACACCTTCACTTTTTTCAAGTCTTCGCGTGACTTCTTTGATCTTTTGGTTTGGTCTTCCAAAATTCGTGATCAGTTTGACTTGCACTGTTGTGGGGCCAGTGATCTTTTGAGAAGAAGATCCATAGTAATTAATTTCAACTTTGTAGTTTCCTTTTATTGCTCTTCTAATCAGAAATTCCTCAGGGCCATATCCGCCTGTAAAATCTTCTGACATTCTGCCTCCAGTTATGGTTTTCTTGTGGTT
>JALEGO010000640.1 GCA_022763165.1 Flavobacteriales bacterium | reverse complement strand
TCATGTTTGGGGTTATGAATTTGACGGTTTTGAGCACACGGTAAACTCCCATATAAATAGATTAAGGGGGAAAATTGAAAACAACATTAATGAACCCAAATACATTCTAACGACTTGGGGTGTTGGCTATAAATTCAGTGACGAATTAGAATAAAATGAAACAATTTTCAAAATTATATTGGAGAATATCAGCTGTATTTCTTTCTGCTTTGTTGCTTTTTGGAATAGTAAGTACCTATATATCTATCAGATCAACGCATCAATATGCCCTTGAAACCAATCAGAAATTGAATTGGGAATTGGCTGGACATACTGCACATGCCTTAGAACCTTTTGTTGAAAAAGGGAGAATTGATAGTGCCGCAATCCAGGATATCATGCACTCCATGATGGTAATAAATCCAAGTGTTGAAGTCTATTTGCTGGATGAGCAAGGTAGTATACTTAGTTATGTAGCTCCAAAGAAAGTCGTTAAACTCAAAAAGGTAGATTTGAAGCCTATTAAAGATTTTCTTCAAAAGGATCGCAAAGATGTGATTGAAGGAGACGACCCCAGAGAACCTGGAGTATGTAACATATTTTCTGCTGCTCCCGTTTTTAAAAACCAAGAACTTTATGGTTATGTCTATATTGTCCTGGCCAGTCAAGAATTTGTTTCTGTTACAGACATGTTAGATGGCAGTTTCATTATGAAGTTTTCAGCCTTACAGAGTTTGTTAATATTGGCTATTGCGGCAATTTTAGGGCTGTGGATAATATGGTTTATAACAAGAAAGTTGAACGTTATCATAGCCGGAATAAATGCTTTTCGAAGTGGCCAACTTGAGTCACGTATTGCGCTTGAAGGGCAAGGTGAATTATCCGAAGTAGCAGATACTTTCAATAATATGGCTGAAACGATTCAAGAGAATATTGAGCAACTTAAAGGTTTAGATAAATTACGTAAAGAGCTGATAAGCAACATATCACATGACTTAAGAACGCCAATAGCTTCTATCCGCGGGTATGCGGAAACTTTGGAAATGAAGAGTGATTCACTTGATAAAGGAGAGCAGAAAAAGTATGCCGAGATCATCTTGAAAAGCTCTGAGCAATTAAAGAAGCTTGTAGATGATCTGTTTGAGCTTTCGAAATTAGAAACGAATCAAATTCAACTTAATAAGGAAGTATTCTCTGTTGGTGAATTGGTACATGATATTGCTAACAAATATAGATTGATGTCTGAAGATAAAGGTATTCACATCAATACGCTTGTCTCGAAAGACGCAGCTTGGGTAAATGCTGATGTTTCCATGGTTGATCGTGTTTTGCAAAACCTTCTGGATAATGCACTTAAGTTTAGCAATCAGGGGGATACCATCAATATTGAAGTAGAGGGAAACAACCCGAACAACGTCCGCTTGAAAATTCAAGATTCGGGCAAGGGAATTGCTCCAGAAGAGTTGCCTTACATTTTTAATAGATATTACAAAGGACAGCACAAGGGTGGTACAGGCCTTGGTTTGGCTATAGTCAAGAAGATAGTTGAGCTACATGGTTCTGACATACGTGTGGAAAGTCATCCACATCAAGGAACTGCTTTTGAATTTGAGTTAGAAAGGGCAGCGATAGCCTGATTCTAAAAATATAGAAATCCAAAAAGTATATTTTTTGCTGTGAATGTTACGCTATTTCCGTGATATCGTGATATTTCTGTGATACTAAAACTCTAGATTTGATTATGTATTTAAGTAATTTGAAATTTATTTGAGCTAGGGTTCTGAGGTTGGATCGTGAGGTAGTTTATATTTAAATCATTAGCTAAATTCGTTTCGAATTCAATTTATTAAACATAGAAACAAATCAGTTTATGAAGAAAGTAATGTTGAGTGTGGTTTCATTAATATCACTTGTGTTGATTAGTTGCGCACAAAGTGATGACAGTAAGATGGTTAAAAATCAAGTACAAAATTCTAAAAACAAAGTAGTGATGACTGATGAAGAATGGAAGAATAAATTGACAAATGAGCAATATTATGTGACACGTCAAAAGGGCACCGAAAGAGCATTTTCAGGAGAGTACGACAAGTTTTATGAAAAAGGAACATACAACTGTGTTTGTTGCGGAAATCCTTTATTTAGTTCAAATCACAAGTACAATTCTGGATCAGGTTGGCCTAGTTTTTATCAACCCATTTTGGATGAGAATGTTACAGAACATCGTGATGTGAGTTATGGTATGGTGAGAACTGAGGTAGTTTGCTCCAAATGTGATGCACATCTAGGACATGTTTTTGATGATGGCCCGGACCCGACCGGCTTAAGGTATTGTATCAATTCCATATCATTGAAGTTTGATAATAAATAATTCAACTGCATTTGGATTTTGAAAAACCCAGACTAGCGAGGTTATCAGCTATAATGACTCAGCTGAGATCTAAAAGACTGATCACGGCTAGAGAAATAGCCGAAGAGCATGGAATCAGTATCAGAACGGTTTACCGTGATATCAGAACACTAGAGCGATCAGGGTTTCCGATCGTAACAGAGGAGGGCAGAGGATACAGCATTATTGATGGTTATGTATTGCCGCCAATAATGTTTACCAGAGCTGAAGCTAATGCCTTAATAACAGCAGAACTTTTGGTTAATGAAGATTCTGATGCGTCTCTCGTGAAGTCTCATAAAAATGCAATTACCAAAGTCAAGTCAACACTTAAATCTATACAACAAGAATCCACAGAGATGCTTTCTCAAAGGATCCAAATTCGATCATATGAAACCAAAAATCAAAGCTCCGTTCTAGTTGAAGTTCAAATGACAATTGCAGATTATCAAAGAATTGAGATACATTATACGAACAATGCTTCTAAAACTTCGATTCGGAAAGTTGAGCCTTTTGCATTGTACAGAACAAAATCAAACTGGGTTCTTATTGCGTTTTGTCACCTGACAAATGAGTTTAGAGCCTTTAGGCTTGACAGAATCAATCAATTGACCCTTCTAGATGAATACTTTGAGCCACACCCTATGAGCTTACAAGAGTATTTTGAGAATTGCGCTAAAGAATTTTCAACCCCTGACACACCCCTGTCACAATCCGATCATAATTTTGAATCTATAAATGATTTTAAGATTATGAAAAAAGTTAAAACTAATGGATTTAAGTTTATTGGAGTTTCAATACGCACAAGCAATACTGAGGAAAATGTGCTTGAAAAAATCGGGGGGCTTTGGCAAAGGTTTTTCGCAGAAGATATCAAGAACAGGATTCCAAATAAATTAAGCGAAGAAATATTATGTATGTACACTGATTATGAAGGAGATCATATGGCTCCGTACACAATGCTTCTCGGTTGTAAGGTTACTTCAATTGATTCAATTCCAGAAGGGATGCGATGTATAGAAGTTCCTGATCAATATTGTGCGCAAATTTCGACAAAAGGAGATCTCAACAAGGGTTTGCTTTATGACGCTTGGTTGAATATTTGGAAGTCTAATATAGATAGGAAATATGCTGTGGACTACGAAATATATGGAGCGAAAGCTTCTGACCGAGCAAATGCTGAAGTTGACATCTTCGTTTCATTAAATTCATAAATATGAGATTTTATCATGCCCTAGTTTTACTCTTAATCTTATCAACAGCTCTCGAGTTGTTCGGACAGCCTGAAGAGCTGGGAAGTGTAAACTGGTTAAGAGATTATGATCAGGCACTACTCAATGCTAAGGAAAAAGGGAAGCCCATTCTGATTCTTTTTCAAGAGGTTCCAGGGTGTGCCACATGCAGAAACTACGGGTATGATGTTCTAAGTCATCCTTTGATGGTAGAGGCCATTGAAAATGAATTTATCCCTCTTGCTATTTATAATAATAAAGGAGGCAGAGATAAAGAAATTTTAGACTTGTATAGAGAACCAAGCTGGAATAACCCAGTAGTAAGAATTGTTGATGAAAATGGCAAAGATATTATTGACCGCTTGGCACAGGATTACTCGGCTAGGGCATTGCATGGAGCAATTAATTTGGCTTTAACGCGATCCGGAAAGCAAGTTCCAGAATTTATAAATGTTTTAGGAGAAGAATTACGTTTGAATTCAAATACCAAAGAAGAGATTTATGAAATGTACTGTTTCTGGAGTGGCCAGGAACACTTTGGAAAGATTGATGGTGTTCTAAACACTGAAGCTGGATTTATGGGTGGACATGAAGTGGTGAAGGTCCGCTTTAATGAAACGATTATCAAAAAAGATGAACTTAATCAAAAAGCAAAGTCAGCCAAGTACAAAAATGTCCTTAAAGACAACACCTATAGAGTTGCTTCAAAAGACAATTATTACCATCTTAAAAAGACTAACTTTCGCTTCATTCCATTGACTCCATTGCAGAAATCGCGCATCAATAGCTTTTGGCACGATCGAATAGCTTGTTACAGCTTTTTAAGTCCAAAACAGATGAATTGGCTTGAAAAGATTGAAGAGCAGCCATCATCGAAAAGAAAGTCCCGGATAGAACAGGACTTCATATCTGCATGGAATGAAATGGAGGATTAAAAAAGTGATTAATCTCCATCTGGTTTTACCCAACCCCAGTTTTCACCAACTTTGATCCTATACAATTGCATTTCAGAAATACCGTATTGTTTTGCTAGCATCTTCATACGTGTTTTTCTGTTTGGATCATTGAGCTTTTTCTTTAAAATCTTAACGATTCCTTCGTTCAGTTTTTGATTTGTGGGCTTTCTTCTATCTGCTGGATTGCCCTTCTTCACATTATCATGAGCGACAACTTCTTTTGAAGAAACCCACTGTAAATTATGAGCTTTGTTGTTCAGTCTATCATGATCTTTGTGAACCACGAATTTCTTTTCATTTGAGTGACCTTCAACGAAGTTCTCTGCAACCAACTTGTGAATGTATCGTCCAGTTTGTTTTCCGTCTTTCTTCTTAATGGATAGCTTTTCGTATCCATTTGTTTTTGAAAGCTTTAATACTTTTCCTTTGGTTCTTGGTTTAAGGCTTCTAACGCGGCCATAATTGGAAATCTCGTACTTTTCATTGTCTGAGATGTCCTCGGAAAACTCAATAGCCTTCCAGGACTCCTTCCATAAATCTGAGTTCATAAGTGTACATTTGTTCGATTGTTGCAAAATTACTGTTTCGCGTAAACTAATCCAAGTTTGATTTGAGGCTTCACTGGGAATTAATGATCTTTAAAAACGTTAAAAAAACTTAAATAATTGAGATTCAGGCATCATTTCCATTTGGAATTTGTCTTTAGATAAAACAGATATTAATAAATCATGAAGAAAATTATTTTCGCAATTTTATGCCTTTCAGCTTTTGCAGTAACTGCTCAAGAAACGAAGAAGGCTCCTGAAGTCAAAATGTCAGATCCAAATGGAAAAAGTATTGCCCTGTCTGAGTTAAGGGGTAATATAGTACTTGTAGACTTTTGGGCTTCTTGGTGCAGACCTTGTAGGATGGAAAACCCTAATGTGGTTAAAGCCTATAATAAATATCACAATGCAAAATTTGAAGGAGCAGAACATTTTGAAGTCTACAGCATTTCATTGGATAAAAACAAAGAGGCCTGGATGAATGCTATAACAGCGGATCAATTGGATTGGCCGTATCACGTTTCTGATTTTCAAATGTGGAGGTCTAAAGCAGTTACAGATTACGGGATCAGAGGAATTCCCCAGAATGTTCTTCTAGATGCCGAAGGAAATATCATCGCATCAAATTTAAGGGGAGAGCGGCTTCTTAATACTCTTGAGAAATTAGTTTCAAATTCAAACTGAATTTTGATCTGATTTGGGTCACTCTGTTGAAATAAATTTAGAAGAACGCCTTGTTGCTAAAGCAAAGTTAGGTGAGTTATCAGCAATGAGAAAATTGTATGATCAATATTCCAAAGCGATGCTCAACACTGCTTACAGAATTGTCAACAATGTCGAGGATGCGGAGGATGTGCTTCAAGAGTCTTTCATTGCTGCATTTAAATCAATTCATCAATTCTCCAGCGAATCAACTTTTGGAGCCTGGCTCAAGCGTATTACTGTTAATCAATCTCTCGAACTCTTGAGAAGGAATAATCTGAATTTAAAATTTCAAGATGCTGTGCTCAATTGGTATGAGGATATTGAACAAGATTATGATCAGTCCGAATTAGATCTGGTTTACAGTACCATGATGAATTTACCTGATGGCTACAGAACCGTTTTCTCATTATATCTCATTGAAGGATATGATCATAAAGAAATTTCTGAAATACTTAATATTTCTGAATCAACATCAAGAACTCAGTTGAGAAAGGCCAAGGTGAAACTCAAAGAATTAATTAAAATCAGTCAATCAGTGTCAAATGAAGCTTGAAGAACTTTTAGAAGGCAATAGGGATCATTTAAATCAATTAGAACCAAAGAATAGTTCTTGGGCCTCAATTGAATCGACTTTAAGTACCCCTGCGAGTCGTAAGTTTAATGTTTTTAAATTGATTGCTGGAATAGCCTTATTGATTGGCTTAGGAAGTCTTTCCATTTTCCTTCAAAAAGAAAAGACACAAGATTTATCACAAATAACTTTAAATACTCCGAATGGTGATCCTGTTAACTTAGGTGAGATTTACAAAAAAAACCAAGTGACTTTAGTTCAGTTTTGGGCCTCATGGAGTGCTGTCTGTACTCAAGAAAACTGTTATTACTTCAAGCCGATCTACGAAAAATACAATAAAAAAGGGTTCGAGATTTATGCAATTTCACTTGACAGTAGTCACAGTACTTGGTATACACAAATTAGTAAAGATACCTTACCTTGGATTCATGTTTCGGATTTAAAAGGATACGAATCTCCAGTTTGTGTTGAGTGTCAAGTTGATCAAGTGCCAACTAACTTTCTTTTAGATTCTGAGGGAGGAGTCCTGGCCAAAAATGTTAATGTTCAAACATTGGAGGAAACATTGTTCTCTTTGCTAGAATAATTATAAATTCTTTAAATTCACATGATGAAGAAAACCTTAGTCATAGGCGCTTCCTCGAATCCAGCTAGATACTCAAATATGGCCATAAAAAGGCTTATTGACAATGGGCATGAAGTTTTGGCGATTGGAAAGGAAGAAGCTCATGTACATGGAATAGATATTCGGACCAGTTTTAAGGATCTTTCTGATATCCACACAGTCACGCTTTATTTAAGACCAGAACTTCAAACTCAGTATATTGAGCAAATTAAAGAACTCAAACCCCAAAGGGTAATCTTCAATCCTGGAACAGAAAATGCTCAGCACATGTCAATATTTCAAGATGCTGGAATTGAGACTGTTGAAGCTTGTACTTTGGTAATGTTGGGTAATGGACTCTTTTAAATGAAAAGCCTAGTCCTGATCATAATAAACATGTTACTCTTGAAATGCTATGGGCAGGACAGCCTTAAAGTGGACAGCATCCTTTTGGAGATGGAAGAGCAAATTTCTGAATCTTTTGATTATTTAAAAAACAGGGACTTGGATGGTGATAAGCTAGCCGATGCCATATCTTTTGATTATTCGGGAGGCGCTCATTGTTGTTACAAAATGACGCTGAAATTGACCACTCAGAAAACAGAAATCTCATTTCCGTTTCAAATGGATGGAGGTTACATGTATGGAGTTGATGGAACCTATCACGACAAGTTTAGAGTTGAGGATTTTGACCATGATGGAAGGGATGAGATTTTTATGAAAATAGAGTCCTATAATTATGAACTCTATGACATTCCGAAAAAATGGACGCGGAAATATGGTATTAAAACAAACTATATTCTTTTTGATTTTGACAAGGGAGTGTTGAATGTTAGAGATACCGAAATTCCTTAATCCATTCCTGAATTTCTGCTTTCGTTCACCGAATTCCATATCAGAATAGCCATTTGATAATTGCATCTTCCAAATGCTTAGAGATAAAACAATTCTTTGGAAATTAGAGATCTCAAATTCAAGTCTATGAAATATGTACAGGCACTTATATTCTCACTAATTTTCACTCAACTTACTTATGCAACAGATTACTACTGGGTAGGAGGAACTGGCAATTGGAGCGATTATGGCAATCATTGGGCTACCACTTCAGGAGGTTCTGTTTTTCATTCCGACATTCCAGATATTAATGATGATGTGTATTTTGATCAAAATTCTTTCAATGCATCTGGGCAATATGTTTCATTGGATGCCACGCAAATTTTTTGTAAAACCATGGACTGGTCAGGAGTTGTCAACTTTCCTGAATTGCGAAATGATCAAAATTTTGAGGTTAATATAGCAGGAAACTTGATCCTTTCATCTCAAATGCTCTTCAATGAGTCCGATCCTTATTTTAACGAAATCAATATTCACCTAATTGGGGATACATTGGGGCAAGAAATATGGACCAATGGCAAGCGTATTCAGATTCTGAGACTATATTCAGACTCATCCATAATAATGTCTGATACTCTCAATTTGTCTCATATGTATGTTTATAATGGTGCCAATCTATATACTAATGATAAGTCAATTATAGCGAACAGTATTCAGGTTCTATCTGGAGGAAATGTATATCTAGGAAGTTCTTATATAAAGGCAGGAGGCTATCGCTCATATTCAAGTGATTCTTTGACTAATAATGCCTTCATTGATATTTATGACTTTATTTCAGATGAAAAAACGGTTTATAAAAAAATAAAAGGATCACAAGTCACATGTAATTATGTGGATTCTGTGGATATCGAATACAATTACGAAGGAAGAATAGACGCGAAAGTGCTTAAGGATATCAAGATAAAAGGGGATGGAGAATTGGATCTTATAGGAATATTTAATGCTGATCTTGATTTAACCAATGTGCGATCATTAGTGAATTTTAACTGTACTTTGAACGGGAACTTTATTCAAGGACCAAGTAGCTGCATGTTTGACAAGGAATTTACTGGCTCAATAACTAAAGATAGCGGTCAGTTTTATGTAGACCACATCATCATGAACGGCTTAAATGCTTTTGGAAATGCGAATTTTATCGCTACCAATGTATCTCAACTCTCAAGCAACTCAGGTTGGACAATACAACCCTATCTAAGACAAACATTGTATTGGGTGGGAAATACTGGAGTTTGGTCTGATTCCTCTAAATGGTCTACTTCAAGTGGCGGATCGGCAGTCAATTGTGTGCCAAGCCCTTTTGACACAGTGGTTTTTGATCAAAACTCCTTTCAATCTTCTTCAGACACTATTTTTATCGGTGATGACCGGTTCGGTACACTTAGATGGTTGAATGCAAACGGGACTCTTTCTCATGAACAATTTCGTCAAGCGGAGTGTAGAGGTTCTATGTTTATTGATTCAACAATGAATCATGCCGGAGATGTTAACTTACTTTTCATGGCTAAAGACACCAGTCAAATTGATATAAGCGCTTCACTCCGTGGAATTTTTGA
>JALEGO010000639.1 GCA_022763165.1 Flavobacteriales bacterium | reverse complement strand
ATAACGCACATCAATGTGTAAACACGTTTCCAAAAGTCGAAAAACCTATTTTTACGCCAAACATTGTACAACAACTTGTAAATGAACTTCAAAGAATTAATAGATTCATTAAAACTTAATGAGGACGATTTCGTAATCGCAAATTCTGTTTCTGAAAAAGATCTCATTGATGGTGAAAAAATGCTTGATGTCAAGTTTCCTGAAGACTTTCGGGAATTTATTTTAGAGATTGGGGTTGGTGATTTGTATGGATATCCTCTCGCTCCATTTGATTATAAATTTGATCAGGATTGTTGGGAAATGGAGGGCTGCTTAGCATTTTATCCAATGGATGGAGACCATTGGGCTTTTGATAGAGATATGAAGATTGTATATTGCTCACACGACCCTTTTGGATATGGAAAGTTTGATGGATCTTTTACAGATTGGCTTAAGTTCTTCGTGGATTTAAACAATCAAGAAAGCAATGCACTTCAGAAAATGAATAAAATTGATCAAGAGATTAATCAAAATCACAAGCGATATAAAGAATGGTATAATTTGAAGAATCCTAAAAAGTGGTATCAGTTTTGGAGATGAGCGGCTTAATTAAAACGGATCTTATATGAACTTTAGAACGCTTGTCACAACTTTATTAATTGGTCTATTCTTTTGTAGTTTTTCGAATGAATCAAAGGCCCCAGGGAGATACGATTATTATAGATTGTCTAAAAAATTTGTAATTAGCCAATACAAATCTACTGGTAACTCTTACGCCATTGCCGTTTCTATCAATAATAAAGAAAATGGCGAGTACAAAGAAATTTTGACTGACATGTCTTTATTGTCCGAATGTTTATCTGTAGAACATCCAATTATGCCATGGCTAAAAGACCGTTTGACATCTAAGGCCATTTATGAAATTGATAGTATTTTATTCACGGATGCTCTGACCTTTCAATTGAAAAAGAACCTTGACAAATTATTATACGATAATTACAATAATGATAGGTTTATAGAAATCCAAGAGTATTTTAAAACCAATAAAATAAACATTAGAGATAGTGTTATCCATCTTGAAAATTTATCAAGTACAATTTATACATATAGTAAAGTCAAATATTCACAGACCGAGTTGAACAAACTAAAAAAAGAAGAGGAAAGATTAAGAAAGAAATTTGAAGAAGACTATTTCAATAAATACGGACTTTACTATGCTCACATTTTATTTAACAATGGCATAATCACAAGCCTTGGTTTAGCCGATGACTTGCATCATCCAGAAAAGTTAGATGCTATTCACAACTCTATTCAAATAGAAAAAGTGTTGTATTACAATGAAGAGAACTAAGCTCAACGCCTTTGCGAAACATTAAGAAAGCACTACTTTTAACGTTAACAAACATTCAAACCGAGAAATCTAAATTTGAATCTATAAAATGACAAAAGTTGGGGAAACCTTTGCTTCAAAATTTGGCAGTGCTTCACCTTCGGTTAAAATCGATTTTAAGTTTGGGAACACCTCAGATATCACCTGGAACGTTGTTTCAAAAGAAATTGGAGCTGGTTGGTTTCTTAATCAATACTTTTACCTGTTTGGACCTGGGTTAGCAGACCTAAACAAATGTATTGATCACTGGAATTTTCTATTTGAAGATGAAAAAGAAAGAAAAGTATTTGGACGAAATGCTTATGGTGCGCTTTTAATTGTAGAAGAGCCTTCAACCAAAGGGAATATTGGCTCTGTAGGTGTTTTGAACCCAATAGATGTAAGCTATTTCAAAGATCCTAATTTAGTTTTTATGAACTTTCTGGGTTACTGGTTTCCTAAAATGATCATTCCAAATCTATATTTACCAATGGTTTATGAGGCATGGCACAAAACAACAGGAGACTATCTAGATATAAATGAAATCTTAGCGATAAAAACTCCAATAAGTCTAGGAGGCAGCATAGATGACGCCAACAACTTCCAAATAGAGAACATATATAATTACTACGAAACAACCGGAAAAATATACAAAGAAGCCTTCCAAAAACTTAAATAATACAAATAGACAAAATGAAATTCTCTTTTATATTAATTATCCTTGTAGTCTTGCTCAACACTTCTTATGGTCAACATAATTGTATTCTTGAGGAGAATCCTGACTATAAAGCCTCCACAGAGTTTCTATACCAATGTTTGGATGCTAAACCGTCAATTTTAAAGACCAATGGAGAAAATCTGCTAAACGATGAAAAGGATGTCCGAAAAATTGCAAAAATCATTCTTATAAGCAAATTCGGAAAAGGTATATCAAGCTACTTTCCACTAAAAATGTTTTTAATAGATGGATATTGGGTGATCTCTGTAGTTGACAATAATTCAAAAAATGTCGCTAATTTAATTTTGAATGCTCAAAACAATCAAGTGATTCATATATCGAATAATATTCATGCTAACAATATGTAAAGCATTTAGATCAAAAAAAAAAGTAAAATAGAAATATGGGAATGATTGGAAATGTTATCAGAGTATCTCATGAAGAATTAAATAGCTTTTTGAATGACTCTGAACTTCTTGAAAAGAAAATTTATGCCGAAGAAAGTTATGAGGCTGAATGGTTTCTTGATTTAGATAAATCCTGGGACGGAATTAATTATATTTTGACTGGAGAAGTAATTGGTGGACTCGAAAGCGAGCCGAATGAATTACAAAGAGCTCTTTTTAGTTTTCAAATTATTAACGAAGAACAGGACCTTGGATATGGACCAGCTCAATATCTAAGCCCAAGTCAAGTAAAAGAAACATATTCCGAATTAGAAAAAATCACAGACGATATTTTAAAAAGTAAAATTAACCCGTCTGAAATGACAGAAATGGGAATATATCCTGAAATATGGACTGAATCTGAATCTCAAGAGTTTCTAATTGACAGTTTCAAAGAGTTTAAAGAGTTCTATAAGATGGCATCTGAAAATAACGAAGCTATTATTACATATTTGAATTAAAACTTTAAAACAAAGTTTAGCTAAAATGTTGGCGGAAATTAGGTTTGTCAATGAAGAAATAAAATCCAGCCCCGTCATTATACCCCCATTTTCTTGGAAAAACTAACTCAAAAAAAGTTGAAAGCGTTTTGTTCTTTGATTAAGGATGAAAAATCATTCAATGAAGACAAAGTCTTCACAATGCTTAAAGAGTATCCTGAACTAATTAATAAAAGAATAGAAAAAATAGCTAAAGGAATCAATGGCTATTCTTCTTTAAGGCTTGCGATTAGATTTTACAATTACCCAGCTGTGAATGAATTAATCAAATTAGGCGCTGATGTAAACTTTATTGATGATACGCCCTATCGTTATTATTCTACACCGATTTTCTTTGATTTCATGGAAATGTTTAAACAATTGGTAGAATGGAAAAACTTTGAAGGAGCAGACAGATTCATGAAAATATGGGACCTCATGGATGATCATGGACTGAATTATTCTATAAAAAGTTATGAGACTGAATTAATGGATGCCGAAAATTACCTAGACGCTGCAATTCGTTTAATAGGTGCTGGTTATGGCCAAAAGCATATAACCTTTTATAATTCTGATACCAATGCAATTGAATTAAGTCAGAAGGAAAGAGATCTTGAAAAGGAAAAATGGTATGTTTTAGCCTTGGATAGACTTATTCAAAGTATGAATTTAGATTCAATAAAAGAAGTGAATATTTCAAATTACAGAAATGCAAGATCTTTTAGTTTCTATTCCAGTTATGGCGTAACTGATAAATTCTCAGTTGTAAAAGCCAATGAACTTGTGAAAAAGAGACATAACATCTCACTTAAGAACTACAGTAATGAAAAAGAAATAGAAAGACTGTATGAAGTTTATAAGGATTATGTTTGACTTCTGCCAACAAAGCACTCAATAACGCAAGGGTAAATTTCTTTCGTTGTAGACCTAATTAAAGAATTTCATAAAACGGCTGTAAAATTCATATTGTTCACAAGCTGACAAAAACGTAACTTTATTACAAACGTTAGCTAAAATTTGCCGTGGATTTCAAAAGTCTTGTAAAGAAAATTATTAAGGAAAGTCAGTTAGGAAAAACCAGAGATACAGTTGCCAAAAATGTAAGCATTGAATTATTTAACGAGTTGATTAATACCCTAAAGACTCTGACCGTTGAAGAAGGAAGGGTTTTCAAACAATTACAGACTTAGAGGGAGAGATAAAAACATTGAAATGACTGGAAGTAATTATTTGAAAATACTAAATACCCAATACAGCTAACTTTTCAGGATAATAGCATCTCCAAAGCCATCATTTTGGCTAATTTTGCACTCTAAAAAGTTAGCTGTAATGACCAAAATAAGGAATAGGTTACTCACCATATTAGTTATGGCATTGTTAAGTGCATGCTCAGATCAAGACAATATAACAAATAATGGAAATCTCAATAATGTTTCAGAAAAATCACTTGATAATCAGTTAATCAATATTCCTGGGAGTCGAATTTCAATTATTCCTCCTGAAAATTTTAAAGTTTCCGATTTGTTCATTGGTTTGCAAAATGACGAAAACGCTGCCATGCAATTTTATGAATTGCCTGATGGAAACTTTTTCTCAAATGCCATCAATTTTACGAAAGAAAACTTTGAGACCAAAGGTGTCAAAGTATTAAAAATGGAAGATCTTTCAATAGCCGACTATCAAGCTAAGTATGTCATTGTTCAAAGTCAACCACAAATTAATAATGTAAGCTTGGTGTTTGGTGACAGTACATTTTCTGTTATGATGAATGCAATGTATATGTCAAGTAGCCAGGAAACAGAAAAACAAATACTCAAATCGTTTAATTCAATTAAATATGATAAAAATTTGAAAATTGACCCTTTCGCTCTTGCAAAATTCAGTATTGACGAAAGCAACACCAAGTTTAAGTTTTCCAGTCAAAATGCTGGTAGTTTTTTCTACACAATTGATGGCGCCAAGTTTGATCCATCTTCTGATGAACCATCAATTGTAATATCCTCAATACCTAGAATGGATGGCATGTCACCAAATGATATATCGCAGAGAAATATTGCTGGATTAGAGCAAAATGGGATTTCCAGAATTGAACAAAAAAACATCTCAACAAAGGATTTTAATGGTTATTTAGCTTATGAAGCTGAACTTCACGGCATTCTTGAAGGTAAAAAGTGCATATTTTATCAAATGATTTTGTGTGAAGGTGAAAAGGCTATAATTTTCTTGGGTGCTGTGAGAGGTGATTTTGATAAGAATCTTCAAGAAATTAAGAATTTAGTCAAAACACTCAAGTTCAAATAATTAATACTTCAGTCTTTTTTAGATTATTTAGTCGCATCAATATACCCTTTTGAATAGGGGCACTTCCAGGGTCACTATTGGCGTAACATCTGTTTTTCAGTAGTTTTGCTCAAGCTTTAAGAAATCTGAAACATTCTCAAAGCATAAAAATGATAACAACAAAAAATATTATGAAATCAATAATTGTGGCATTCACGATCTTATCGTTGCCATGTATTGCGCAGAATCACTTTATTGGACTAAAAGGTGGTATGAATTACACAAATGTATATTCGACAAACTTGGCAGAAAACCAGAACCGAACTGGATTAAACATTGGATTTACATATGATTTTAAACTCAATGAAAGATTTAATGTAGCTGCAGATTTTCTTTACACTCAAAAAGGATTTACTAATGACATCATTTTCACTGATGACTTTGGTAATCCTACAGGGCAAAAAAGAACTTCCCAATTTAATTATGATTATTTGACCTTACCCCTAAAAGGAAAATTCTTTTTTGGAAATAAATTCTTAGGATTTCTGGGGGTGGGAATTGTTCCTGCTTATCTTATCAATGCCAAGACCATAGATCCAGCCATCGATGGAGTCACTTCTGAAATGATTCATGATGTCACTGATATTGTCACAAAATTTGATCTTGCTGCTTGGGCAGAAATTGGTGCTGATTATGAGGTAAGTCAAGGATTTATCATTTCCACCTCAATCGGCTATCAACCAAGTTTGACCAATATTACAAATGACCAATACTTTGCCAACACCAAAATCATACATCGAGGTATGCTGCTTTCGCTTGGTTTGAAATATGCATTGATGATGAATAAATCGGATAATAAATGAAATCAATATTTTACTCCGCACTATTAATGTTATTGGCAAATACGCTAAGCTCACAGCAGCTGGTAGATAGTTCTAACACTTGGAGCTTGAACACAGCTAAGTACAACTGGACGCTTAATCAATGGAGATATTGTACGAGTTAGCTAATCTTCGATACCGACACATTTTTTAATAATAAACAATATAAGGTTCTAAGGGAGCATGGCGGTTGGGCGTATGATAATCAATACTTGAGGCAGGATAGCAATCGAATTTATCGATATTATGATTTTGACAGCACCGAGTATTTAATATTTGATTTTAATCTCATTCCAGGAGACACTTTCATTACCCCCTTAACCTCA
This sequence comes from Flavobacteriales bacterium, assembly GCA_022763165.1. Classification (GTDB taxonomy): domain Bacteria; phylum Bacteroidota; class Bacteroidia; order Flavobacteriales_G; family JALEGO01; genus JALEGO01. The sequence goes on along the minus strand of JALEGO010000639.1, from coordinate 9,026 downwards.
GCCGATCTCAATTCTTATTCGATAATTGTGGATTCGGTTAATATGGATTCAGTAGGCGGGTTATATAGAAAACATTTATACTTCGATAATGGCCAAATTTGGATTGAGGGGCTGGGTGACTTATGGTTCGCTACGCAAAGTTGGCAGCGTCTAGTATCTGATAGAGTTTATGAGTTACTATGTTACCACCTCAATGACACAACACATTGGACAAATCCCTATTATCCAAGTTGTAGTGAACCATTATCAATAAATAAAGTTGAACACAATGACTTTCGACTCCCAAATCCAATTACTAGCGGACTAATAAACATCCCCAAAACACAAACAATTCATTTGTACCGTATTGATGGGACTCTTGTCTGTACAGCTCAAAACAGTAATAAACTAGATGTGAGTTTTTTAAGGGATGGAGTATATATTTTCAAATTAGAAAATGAATTATTCAGTAGAAAAATAATCATACTCAATTAATGATCCTCCTACCATATAATGATCACATCCCTTCTTCCCAGAACATTGGGTATCACCCAAGCACCTGACGTAGGCAATCCATTTTTAAAATCCTGGGTTAACGATTCATCGTTGCAATACAAAACAGTATATTCCTCTTGAGCTAAAACAGAGGCCCTTACAAGCTCCTCTTTCACATCTTCACTCAAATCCTGACAGTATTTTGAGACAAATTGTTTCATGAATGTCAATAATTCAGATTGTGTAATAGAAAAGCTTGTATCAGCAGGATAAAAGGGTTGATCCGCATTGGCAAAAGTGGAATACAAACGATTCATTTCATCCGTGCTCGTTTGCAAGGTGTTTAGGGCGTCAAATGCAGCTTGTTGTACCGGAGTCAGCTCAGTTACAGGACTGACAAAAGTGTTAGGCGCAACTGTTTCTTGCCTTTGTTTCTTTTCTTCTTTTACGGTTGAGCACGAAAACAATACTGCACAAAAAACACATATGGTACTCAATGTAATTGTGTAAACAACTCTCATGTCCTTGATATTTACCTACCCAAGAATAAACAAATGTACCGAAATTAGATTGAGACATTGTTTTTTTATCCGTTAGCAAAGCTCACCAATTATTCGTAACCAAACTTATGGTTAAGGTTATAGAATTATGAGAATACTAAGCTTGCTTATACTTGTTTCTTTCAATTTTGAGACATTCGCCCAACGAGATAAGGTGGAATACCATAAAAATGGCAATATTAAGAGTTCAGTCACTCTTGATTCCTCAAATTGCTATCACGGAACCATTACAACTTATTTCAAAAATGGACGAGTTAAATCACAGATAACTTATGTCAATGGTTATATATTCGGAAAAACAGAATCTTTCTGGAGAAACGGAAATAAAAGAGCTGAAGGGTTTTTAGATGCGACTAACTCCCTGACTCTAGACTTTTTTAGACTCAAACCAACAAGAGTAGGACCATGGACGAAATGGAGTCGGTCTGGAAATAAGGAAACTAGTTACGATTTACCCTCATATCCGGAAATGGCTGATGAACCAATATCCAAGTGTCAATGTGACTAGTGCCAACAAAACAATAAAATTAGTTTTCATCGTTCCTCAAAAAACATACCTTTATCGAGAACGTTATGCAACATTTCGCAATTAGATTAACAACAATCACAAAAAGATTTCGTTTTGCTGTTCGATAGTAAACAATTATGAAAATAAAGAACTTCTTTTTCGGAGCATTTTTCATCCTTATTTCAACCGGAATTTATGGACAGATTGATCAAGTTTCAAAGTGCGGATTAAATGATGAGGCTCATCTAAACTCGTTTGAAGTTATGTACTTCAACCAAGTATTTGATTCGAAGCGGAAAGACTTTTCATTTGAGAACAAAAAAATAGGTTATTTCACTGGGTCTTCCGGAACAACAAAATCAAGCAAATTGGAGTATTTTGCCGCTCTAAAAACTGGAAATAATGGAGATAGAGATCTTCATACATGGCAAGCTAAAGGCACTCAATTATTAGTACTAGACCATCAAGAAAAAGAATTATCGGGAGGCTATGATGCTATCCTAGTTTCATGGTCAAAGTTTTCAAAAGAAGGTAAATCTCGAATGAAGCTGGTGAAAGATTTAAAAGGTACGTTACCTAACATGTGAAAAAAAGAGAAACGGATTCATGATGCTATTCAATGAATTCTACTTTTTGCTCTTTTTACCCATAGTAACCTTGTAGTCATCAATGTTACCATGAATTTTTAGGTTGAGATAGCGCACTTTTTTGCTCGGGTCTACTTCCAAGATCTCGTCAGCACCATCTTTACCCTCATCAGTTTTCTTATCTCCAAATAACTTATTTCGCGCAGCTAGTTTTATGACACTCCATGGTATTCTAAAATAATACTCTAGATCGTGATTCATGTCCTGCTTGCCTGACAACTCGTAATGTCCCAGGGACGTTTCTATACTCATGCTCGGTATGTTCAGCTCACCATTGCTAACATCTATATGGTTGGACAATGTATCAAAACGAATTGAAGTTAAGTCCTTGTCGCCAAAATAATCTGAAAGCATTTGAACTGGTTCATAATTCTCCAAACGACCATTTAAAATTTGCAGATCCATATGAATTTCAGATTGATCAATATCTGGTATCATATCCGGATACATACGAATGTTGCCATGGAGATTTGCGTTCAATTGACCATGAAGATGCTGCGATAGCTCAATATCTTCTCCAAAGTTTTCATATTTCAATAACAACTTATCAATATCAGCATTCTTAATCTGCAAGTTCGGCTTAAAATAAATATGCTCAGGATCGCTACCATTGAAATAGCCTGATATGTTTAATTCACCACCTGCGACTCCCATTTCCAAGGTGTCAATATAGAGGTAGTGATTAGGGGTCGTTCTCAAATCAGCATTGATATTCTGAAGGTCAAGATGATGGTATATGAAATGATCAATATCCACATGCATTTTCATATTTGAAAAAGGTATCGTATAAATATTGAATGCCTCTGCATGAGATTCCACATCCTCAGTGGTGTAAGCACTGTCTTGTTTGTTTGCCTCAGTCTTTTTTTCTGCTCCAAGGTTAAAATTAAAGAGTTGATCAAAGTCAATATAGTTTGAATTCAGCTTCAGAAAATTGTCTCTTTTTTGTGTACTTATGTCATCTCCAAGATAATAATGCACATCAGCATCAAATTTAGTTTTGCCCATTTCACCATGGAAATTCTCAATAAGGATATGCTCATCTTCATAATGGACTCTACCATGGAAGTTCTTAAAGGCCATAGGGTGCACATGCATTTTTGCATCGAATTTGTCTAAATCTACGTCAAATGAATGCAGCTGCGATTTTTTGAAATGCAAATCTGTTTGAGCATGTATGTGCAAGTTTTCAAGCTCTTCATGGCGATAATCTTCAGGCATATAATTAATTCCTTGATATGAAAAGATATCCTCTAATCTCAGCAAACCCGATTTCAATGTGATATCCAATTCGGTATCACCTTCCAATTCATCCTTCATCCAAAATTCATAATCATGCACCAAGCCGTTGAAATGAAAATCAGATTCATCGATATAACCTGTAAAATCGACAATCTTAAGATCTGTTTTCCCGGTGATGATATCTACATTAAAATCATGTAACTCATGGGCATAGCCTTTCAATTTTGCGTGCAAGCTATCAACAAAAAACTCCCCTTCAGGCAAAAATTTAGATTCTGTAAAAGCACGAGCGGATGCGTAAAATGAAAGACCAACACTGAGATCCTCTACGAGTTCATTTATACCCATAGAATCTCGCTCTGAATAACGTGTCAATTCAGCTACATCGATTTTTTGAGATTGAATGTCGAAGTGGGCTTTCACAGGAACAGTCGTGTGATGCACAATAGCCGGTAAGTCAGAGATATAACCTGTAACTGAGACATCAGAATTACCTAGAATCATATCGAATTGATCCAATTGTGCCTCCTTTCCATTCATAATAAGATGGGTATTCAGTTTTTCTAAATAAGCAGGAAATGAATCTGATTGAATGCGCAAGTTCTCCGTTTGAAATTCACAGTAATAGGCTTTATTCAGCTCATTCAAAGCCTTTTCCGGATGCTCGAGATCGACAATATCATGAAATCTCAATTCCAATTCCACACTACCCGATGCTTCTTCTACATCTTTAAAATTTACAAAATCCATTAGAAAATCTACATTGAAGTTTGATTTCAATGTTATATCTACATCTGGTTCTTCAAAATTCTTAATCATTACAGACCCTAAAAAAGTGCCTTCTTCTAGCTTAGCATGCATATTTTTTAAATAAAATTCCATGCTTTGTAAGGATTTCTCCTCCCCCGTAGTAAAATACCCCTCAAAACCTAAATCCTCAATCCTTCTCTTAACTGCTTTATTCTCAACATAAGCTTCGCTTGCACCAAAATTAACCTGAACATAGGGTACTTTTCCATGTGCAGTAGGACCTTTGATTTCAGAATTGAAATAGATTTTACCTTGATTGTTATAACTCTCTAAAACGGGTTTAACATCCTCAGGTGCAAAGGCAATAAACATATCAAAATTAGGCTTAGATCCCTTGATCGATAGGTCAAGATCCATTTCATTTTTTGTATCCAATGTACCTTCTATATCAAAATCACCATGTTCCATGCTAAGGGAGGAAGGCTTAATATTGATCAAACCAGATGCAGTATTGATGAACAAATCAGTATGAAAATCAAAATCCTTATGTTTTATAAAACTAGTATCCCCATTTTCAATAATATTTAACTCAAAACGGGTATCAACATGTGATGATATTAGGCTGTCATAGGAATTAAAGCCGCCTTTTGCCTCATAGATAAATAGCTCAATATCCAACATTGTGTTTTGGTCTAACTTATGGATATCTAGATTCATCAACTCAATGTTACGCAAGTGGATGGGTAAAGAACCGCTAGAAGACGAAGTATCTGACCTCAAGCCCAAGGCATTTTCAATGTTGGTACTTCCATCTCTGTGCAGTACTACATTAAAAAAGCCATTTTCCACTAAGAGGCTGTGCACATCAAATTTTCCTACCAATAAGTCCTTCAAATCGAATCCTACATGTATATCCTCAACAACCAATATGGGATTAGTGGTCGTTTTATCCTCGAATATTTGGACATCATCAACCTGTATAGAAATAAATGGAAAATCTTGAAATGGTAATAAATGCGTTTTACCAACAGATATATGTCCTTTAAAATCTTTGTTTAAAGATGTTATTTGACTTTGGACAAAAGTGTCTTGGTTATAGTAAACAATTAATAACAATAGAAAAAAAACAAGTGTTGGCAACACAAGGAGAAAGCCTAGTAACCATGCCCATTTCTTTTTCTTAAATAACCGGAATTTCAATGAATATCAAGTTTTGTCAAAATCAGCTTATAAAGTTAGCAATTCGGACACTTGGAAAAAAATATTTGATGACCACAACGCCAAATAGCTAAAACCTTAATTGATTTCTTTGCAAAATGTTAAATCAAAAATTCCATTAAATTTGACTTTACACACAAGCTTATTCATACAATGTGGCAAAATAAAAAGCCAATCAGTGATTACTTTTTTGAATAATTAATTATGAAATACGCAATCATCTTAATTTTAGGAGTTACCCTGTTTTCTTGTACCAAAAAAGAATACGATAAATACGATAATGCCGAAGTTATTTGCAATACATTCACCGGAAACATTGATATTACCTCTGGAGGTTCAGACCCTGGAGCAGATTTCACCGGAAATGGGGACTCGGGCGAGTACTGTTTTGTGTGGGATAATAAGCAAAAGAAAGCTTCTGCAAACTTTGATATTACAACACCAACGGGATCAGTTCAACTAATTATGGAGGACGCCCTTGGTACTGAAGTATTAAATAAAACCCGTTCTGCGGGAGGGAATGATTCCTACAGCGGAGTTTCAAATAAGGGAGAACCAGGAAAATGGATGATCAAATTTATCTTTACAGATTTTGATGGTGATGGTAGTTACTCTTTTCACCCTGGGGACTGAAAAGGAATATCCTTATTAGGAAATATTCACATCGTTGACATCTGCTCTAATCCTGATCAAAGCCGTTCCCTTGAATCTTTGTTCTACATGTATATGTGTTTCTGAAATATTTGCTAAATGGCATATTTTACCTATTTCAAGTTTACAACCATTTGCCTAAACATTGGGCGGCTAGAAGTTTAGCCTTAGAAGAAAAATCATTGTAACAAGCCTCCTGAACAAAACTGATTTGTTACCATTTGGTAACAAGATTCAGAATTAGTAAAAATAGTTTTACAGTCTAATTGATAAGTGAAATATTATGAAAGGAATCTCTCTAATTCTGATTATTATGATGACCATACAAATTCAAGCACAAAGTAAAAAACAAAAAGCCCATCCGAAAATAAATGTATCGGTTGATGTCAAAAGCAAACTATCATCACAACAAACTTTTGAATATATAGTTCCAATAGATTTAGAACATATCTTTAATAGATATAAAAACATCCCAGCGGTAAAGGGCACTAGCAATGAGAAGCCTTGGTATAAGCCAGGCATGACAAGAACTGTCCATTTTGACGATGGTACTTCATCAGAGGAAACGCTTTTGAGCGTTATACCACACACAGGATTTACCTACAAAGTAAATGGGTTTACAACTCCGTTGGGAAGCTTAATAAAGCAAATCAACGGTGCTTGGAGATTTAAGAAATCAGATAGTGGGAATATTAGAGTTGAATGGACATATGAGTTTATTCCAAAGAATTTTTTTTACTCGATTATTGATCAATTTAATTGTAAAAAAAAGGGTAAAAATATCAATGACCAACGCATTGAACATTATCAAAACCGAATTAGAAAGTGGAGCATTATATCAATATGACAGAAGAGTTGGAAATTGGTAAATTTGCTGAGAATGGAAGATTTAACAAATTACCTACTTCAATTTGGACAACTTAACGATCAACAAATCGAGCTGAAAAAAGCTCTGTTGAGGAAATTGAATTAAAAGTTGGCGACTATTTTTCAGAGGCAGGAAAAATAGCCCATCAAGTAGCCTTTATCCAAAAAGGAATATTAAGAGTTTGTTATTACAATAAAGAAGGAGAGGAAATTACACGTTATTTTATAGATGAAAATAACTTTGCTGTTGACCTAAACAGTTACAACCTAAAGGTTCCTTCTTCTGAGTATATTCAAGCTGTACTTCCTTCAAAATTGATTGTTTTCAAGCGTTCCGCACTTGAAAACCTCTCACATACAATTATTGAGTGGGATAAAATTATAGGTCAAATTGCCAACAAAGCCTTAATAGAGAAGGTCAATAGAATTAGTCCAATGCTTGCCGAAAATGCAAAGACTCGATATTTAGAATTCCACAGACGATTTCCAAATCTTGTTAATCGAATTCCATTAAACTATGTTGCTTCTTATATTGGAATCACCAAAAATTCTTTAAGCAGAATAAGAAAGGAAATGACTTGATTGCTTCAAAAGAAGCTCACGCTTCGGGGTTCTTGTCTTGATTTTTTGATTTCTTTGGCAAACGCTTTGCTTCCTTTAGGCTTTTGTTAATAATCCATTCTAGTTGACCATTAACACTGCGAAACTCATCATCTGCCCACTTTTCAACCTCCCGAAACATATCAGGGTCAATTCTGAGCACAAATGTTTTCCTTTTAGCCACGTAAATTAAGCATTAAGCGTTCCTGCGTTTACAACTGGAACAGCCTCCTTATCACCACACAAAACTACCATTAAGTTACTTACCATAGAGGCCTTTTTATCATCGTCAAAATCAATTATGTTGTCCTCCGACAACTTGCTCAATGCATCTTCAACCATTCCCACTGCCCCTTCTACTATCTTCTTTCTAGCAGCAACAATCGCCACAGCTTGCTGCCTTTTTAACATTGAACTCGCTATTTCAGGAGCATAAGCCAAATAACCAATTCTTGCTTCCATCACCTTTATCCCAGCTATGGCCAAGCGCTCTGTAATCTCATTTTCAAGAGCTTCATTGACTTCATGCATGCCTGACCTCAATGTCAATTCAGCATTTTCGTCATCAAAGTTATCATAAGGATATGAACCCGCTAGTTTTCTTACCGCAGCATCAGTCTGTACACGCACAAATTCTTGATAATTATCCACATCAAATGCGGATTTATAGGTATCCTCAACTTGCCAAACCAAAATCACATTGATCAGAATTGGGTTACCAATTTTATCATTGACCTTCACCCGCTCACTATCGAAATTCCTTGCGCGAAGAGAAATTTTCTGTCTTGTATAAAAAGGATTCGTCCAAAAGAATCCATTATCACGAACTGTTCCTTTATAAGCTCCAAACAATACCATCACTTTTGAACTATTCGGATTCACAATAAAAAAGCCCTTAACTAGAAATAATATAACAGGCAGCGAAACAATGAACAGCGGATCTTTTGAAATTACAAACCCACATATAGATCCTACCATTAAAATCAATAAAATCAGTAGCATAAAATAACCACTGCTCGCCCTAATTTGTTTTTCCTTTTTCATTTGATATCATTTTGATATCATAATGATAATAATTTTTTCTCAACTTACAAAATCGCTATTGAAACGGGATCGAACCGACAACCAGTTTTTGATATCTTTACAACTGTTCAAAATTCTAGTTGATTCAGATGACTGATGAATTCATAAAAGACATTATTTGTCAAGTACTTGTAAGGCAAAAATCTTCAGATTTGATTTTTTCTGTTTTGAATGAGTTTATTCCGGGATATGAAAAAATTAATCTTGATTACACAGGGAAACCTGATGATGAAGACTATGAATTTCAATCAGAAGATGAAATGATAGGTTATTTCTCAGATACGCCAAACGTTAGGCAAACCTTCTATTGGAATAAGAAGAACGAAAACCCTGACAGGATAATGGTTGGAGCCGCCATTACAGATGACAATCATATTGTTTTCAGCCTTACTTTTGATGGAACTTCAGAAACAGAAATCCATTATT